>CAZZWL010000022.1:0-47630 GCA_964657755.1 uncultured Rhodanobacter sp. | reverse complement strand
CAAAGTTCGTGCTCCCGCCTTGTCCACCGCCCCTACCCCCGACGTTAAGCCCAAGTTCGCCATCAAGCAGTTGGGGCCCGACCATATCGCGCCCATCCCGGCCTACGACACGCCGCTGATGAAGCAGTACTACCAGCTCAAGCAGCAGCACCCCGGCGCGGTGCTGCTGTTTCGGGTGGGCGATTTCTACGAAACCTTCGGCGAAGATGCCGTGACGGCGGCGCGCATCCTCGACATCACGCTCACCAAGCGCGGGGCGGGCACCGTGAGCGAGGTGGCGCTGGCTGGCTTTCCGCACCACGCCCTCGACACGTACTTGCCCAAACTGGTGCGCGCCGGCCAGCGCGTGGCCATCTGCGACCAGCTCGAAGACCCCAAGCAAGCCAAGGGATTGGTAAAGAGAGGGATAACCGAGCTTGTGACGCCCGGCGTGAGCATGCACGACAACACCCTCGAGCGCCGCCAAAACAACTACCTCGCCGCCGTGCACTTCGGCAAAACGGAGGCCGGTATCTCGTTTCTCGACATCAGCACCGGCGAGTTTCTGGCCGCGCAGGGCACCCTCGACTACCTGGGCAAGCTGCTGCAAAACTTCCGGCCCGCCGAGGTGCTGTTCTGCAAGCGCAACCGCGCCGAGTTTGAGGGCGAGTTTGGCCCCGACTTCTGCACCTATGCGCTGGACGAGTGGGTTTTCGGGGCCGACTACGCCCACGACACGCTCACGCGGCACTTCCGCACCACCTCGCTCAAGGGTTTCGGGGTCGATAATTTGAAGGAAGGTGTGATTGCGGCCGGCTGCATCCTGCACTACCTGGCCGAAACCAAACACTCGGATATTCAGCACGTTGCTAGCCTGGGCCGGCTCGAAGAAGACAAATACGTGTGGCTCGACCGCTTCACGGTGCGCAACCTGGAGCTGGTGCAGGCCCAGCACCCCGGCGGCGTGCCGCTGATTGACATATTAGACCAAACCCTGACGCCGATGGGCGCGCGCCTGCTGCGCAAGTGGGTGGTGCTACCCCTCAAGGAAGTGAGCCAGATTCAGCGGCGCCTCGACACCGTGGCCGCCCTCGTGGCCGACCCCGAGCTGCTGGAGGAAGTGCAGAGCCACCTGCGCGCTATCAATGATTTAGAGCGACTTATCTCCAAAGTGGCGATGCGCCGCGTGAACCCGCGCGAACTCTTGCAGCTGGCGCGGGCCCTCGAAAGCATCGCGCCGCTGCGCGAAAAGCTGGCCGGCTCGGGCGTGCGCGCCCTCGAAAAGCTGGCTGACCAGCTCAACCCCTGCACCACCCTGCGCACCGAGATTCAGACTAAAATCCGGCCCGACGCGCCGCTGCTCACCAACCAGGGCCACGTCATCATGGATGGCATCGATGCCGAGCTAGACGAGCTGCGCGGACTGGCATTTTCGGGCAAGGATTTTTTGCTCAAGATGCAGCAGCGTGAGCAGGCGGCTACCGGTATTTCGTCGCTGAAAGTGGCTTATAATAAGGTGTTTGGCTACTACCTCGAAGTCAGCAACGCCCACAAAAACAAGGTGCCTGCTGAGTGGATTCGCAAGCAAACGCTGGTGAATGCTGAGCGCTACGTGACCGAGGAGCTGAAGACCTACGAGGAGAAAATTCTCAACGCCGAGGAGCAATTATTCGTCATCGAAAGCCGCATTTACCAGGAGGTGATGCTGGCGGCGCTCGACTTCGTGAGCCAAGTGCAGCAGAATGCCCGCGCCATCGGCGTGCTCGATTGCCTGGGTTCGTTTGCGGCCACGGCGCGGCAATACCGCTACGCCCGGCCGGTGGTGAACGACGGCCCTACCCTCGACATTAAAGGTGGGCGCCACCCGGTGATTGAGCGCCAGCTGCCGCCCGGCGAAAGCTACATTCCCAACGACCTGTGTCTGAGCCAGGACGACCAGCAAATAGTAGTCATTACCGGCCCGAACATGGCCGGCAAGTCGGCCCTGCTGCGCCAAACCGCGCTCATCGTGCTGCTGGCCCAGATTGGCTCCTTCGTGCCGGCCGAAGCAGCCACTATCGGCATTATAGACAAGATTTTTACCCGCGTGGGCGCCTCCGACAACCTGAGTAAGGGCGAGAGCACCTTTATGGTGGAGATGACCGAAACGGCATCGATTCTGAATAACCTCTCGGAAAGAAGCTTGGTACTGATGGACGAAATCGGGCGCGGCACCAGCACCTACGACGGCATCAGCATTGCCTGGGCCATTGTGGAGTACCTGCACAACAACCCCAAGGCGCGGGCTAAAACGCTGTTTGCCACCCACTACCACGAGCTCAACCAGCTGGCCGACGACTGCCCGCGCGTGCGCAACTACCACGTGGCCGTGCAGGAGGCTGATGGCCGGGTGCTGTTCCTGCGCAAGCTGCGGCCGGGCGGCTCCGAGCACAGCTTCGGCATCCACGTGGCGCGCATGGCTGGCATGCCGCAAGCCGTGGTGCTGCGGGCCAACGAAATCATGCACCACCTGGAGCAGGAGCGCGCCAGCGCCGGCCTGCCAGACGCCGTGGACCCCGCCGCTCTCACCGAATTCGACGACGTGCTGGCCGGCCTCGATGGGAACGAGGGGGGTAGGGAGCTGACCAAAGCTGGCCAGCCGCGCCCGCGCGCTACCACGGCCGTGGCCACCGCGCCCAAAATTCAGCTCAGCATGTTTGAGCCCAGCGACCCCGCCCTGGAGCGCCTGCGCGAGTTGCTGGCCGGGCTGGACATCAATACGCTCACGCCCATTGAGGCGCTGCTCAAGCTGCAGGAGCTGAAAGGGCTTGTGGCGTAAGACGCTCTACTTCAAGTAGTATGTGCGCAGCAGGCGCATGGCGGCGGGAGCGTCTTCGGCGCACACGCTGCAAAACGTGCCGACGCCATTCACCGGCCCTTCGTATTCCCAGGCAAAGGTTTTGGGGGCGGCCGTGGGGCTGGCGGCCACCAGCAGCGTGGTGCCGCTGGGCACCAGGTAAAGGGTGTGCCGGTTGGCAAACTGCACCTGGAAGCCCGGCCGGCCGCGCAGTTGGCTCTGCCCAGCGTAGCGCAGCGGCACGGTCTGGCCGTTTTTGCCATACGTGTACTGAATATTAGCCCGCTGGCCGTTTTTTACCCACAGGCTGAGCTGCTCGTAGGTGGCCGTGCCGGGCTGGCCGGTGGCGTAGTTGGCCACGGTGGTTTGCGCCTGGGCGGCCAGTGGCGCCCAACCGATGGCGGCCACGAGCCCGCCAAAAATTGCCTGGTACGTCATAGTCAAAAGCTGGGCCGGGGCGGCGGGGTAGCAGCGGCAGCTGGCAGCAGTAGCGCCCTGATACGTGAAGCACCGCCAAAAAGCTGCCGCCCGCGGCTCGCCAGTAGCTGGCGCAACGGCCCTGGCGGCCAGCCACTAAGCGCCGCTCAACTGGCAGGGCTTAAAAGCCGGGCGGGGGGTAGGGCCCGGCGAACCAGCGGCCGGCAGTTGGTGTTTGTCAGGAATCCGATGGCGGTGCGTCTAGCGTATAAAAACCCATCAGACCTATTCTTTTGCAACTCATGACCAAGATTTTGTCGGCCGTTTCTGGCCTTGGCCTGCTGGCCCTCGGGGCCTGCGGCTCGCAGCAGCCTGCTCAGGCCCAAACTTCCGGCGCGGGCGGCGCGGCTCCTTCCACGGCCGGCTTCGCGCCCAAAGACCTCACGGGCCTGGCCCAGGCCACCTTCGCGGGCGGCTGCTTCTGGGCGCAGGAAGAGGCGTTTGAGGAGATAAAAGGCGTGAAGCAGGTGGTGAGCGGCTACGCCGGCGGCACCGTGCCCCACCCCAGCTACGAGGACGTGTGCGGCCAGCAAACGGGCCACACCGAAACCGTCAATATCTACTACGACCCCAAGGTAGTGAGCTATAAAACGCTGGCTGATATCTTCTTCACCGCCAGTCACGACCCCACTACCCTCAACCGCCAGGGCCCCGACACCGGCCCCGAGTACCGCTCGGCCGCCTTCTACCGCACGCCCGAGGAGAAGAAGATTCTGGAGGAAACCATTGCCAAAGTCAACGCTTCGAAGCAGTACGACGGCAAAATCGTGACCCAGGTGGCGCCGCTCACGCAGTTTTGGCCCGCCGAGGGCTACCACCAGGGCTACTACCGCCTCAACCCCGATAATCCCTACATTATCAACGTGTCGGAGCACAAAGTCGCCCACGTGCGCAAGCTGTTTCCGCAGGATTTGAAGACCAACCTGCCGGCCATGTAGGCAAGCGCCTTTCTTCGTAAAAACGCCCGCTCCGCAGCTTTGCGGGGCGGGCGTTTTAGGTGTGGTGAAGTTACCGGCCCAGGGTGGGGGTAGGGGCGCCAGCCGCCCAGCGCCGGGCCTCGTCGGGCTGGGCAAAGTACTGCAAGTCGTACGGAATGTGCTCGGTGGCTCGCTGCATAATCGTGCTGATACCCATGCGATTCAGGCCATCCTGCGACTCGACGATGGCCAGCCGCTTCACGCCCAGCTTGGCAAACTCCGGAAACCAGACCTGGTTTATCCAGTCCTGGTCGGCCGGCCGGATGGTGCGCAGCAGCACGTTGTTGGCCACCCAGCTCCGCACGCGGTACTGGCGGCCCAGGCGCAGGGCTTCGGTAAGGGCAGCGCGCAGGTCGTCGGAGTTGACGAAGCCGAGCCACTCGGTTTCGAGCGTGTCGCCGCCGGGGTGGTGGTGCAGCCGGACAAAGGACGTATGGTGGATAACGGGCATGGCAATAGTGGGAATAAATAGGATTAAAAAGTTCGCTAGCGCTAGCCGTATGCATGTTCCTGACCAAGTTACGAGGCGTCGGTTATTTGCCGCCCGCGCGCTGCAACGTCCGCCGGTAACTGGTGTCAGGTTAGCCGCTATTTTCTCTGCCGTGCCCGCCCTGCCTTCCAAGCTGCCCGATGTGGGCGTGAGTATCTTTTCGCAAATGACGCTGCTGGCCCAGCAGACCGGGGCCCTGAACCTGGCCCAGGGCTTTCCGGACTACGACCCGCCGCTGGCGCTGCGCGAGGCGCTGGCCCGGCACGCGCTGGCCCCCGGCAGCCACCAGTACGCGCCCATGCCGGGCTTGCCGCGCCTGCGCCAGGCCATTGCGGTGCAGGTGGCCCACTTGCAGCCCGACGCCCCGCAGCCCGATGCCGACCTCGAAGTGACCATCACGGCCGGGGCCACCGAGGCGCTGTATGGGGTGCTGGCGGCCGTGGTGCGGCCCGGCGATGAGGTCATCATCTTGGAGCCGGCCTATGACCTCTACGGGCCGGCCGTGCGGCTGCAAGGCGGCGTGCCGCGCTACGTGCGCCTGCCTACCCCCCACTTCCGGCCCGACTGGGCGGCGGTGCGGGCGGCCGTGAGCGTGCGCACCCGGCTCATCCTCGTCAACTCGCCGCACAACCCCAGCGGGGCCGTGTTCGGGGCGGCCGACTGGCAGGCGCTGGCCGACCTGACGGAGGGCACCGATATCCTGGTGTTGTCCGATGAAGTATATGAGCACTTGGTGTTTGACGGGGTGGCGCCGCGGAGCGCGCGGCAGCACCCGGCGCTGCGGGCGCGCAGCTTCGTGCTCTCGTCGTTTGGCAAAACCTACCACGCCACCGGCTGGAAAGTGGGCTACTGCCTGGCCCCGCCGGCCCTGAGCGCCGAACTGCGCCGGGTGCACCAGTTCGTGACTTTCGCCGTGAGCACGCCCACCCAGCACGCGCTGGCCGACGTGCTCGAAGCCGACCCCACCGATGCGCACGCCCGCGGGCTGGCCGCGTTTTACCAGGCTAAGCGCGACGAGTTTGCGGGCCAGCTGGCGGGCACCGGCTGGGACCTATTGCCCGTGCCAGGCGGCTACTTTCAGCTGGCGGGCTACGCGGCTTTTTCGCAGCAAGGTGACCTGGCCTTTGCCGGGGAGCTGGCCCGCGCGTGGGGGGTAGCGGTGGTGCCGGTGTCGGCTTTCTACCACGATGGCTACGATGCGGGGCTGGTGCGCTTTTGCTTTGCCAAGGAGCCGGCTACCCTGCGGGCGGCGGCCCAGCGGCTGGGCCGGCCGCCTAGCCAGCCCGGCGCGTAGAATAAGCTTAATAATTACTCAAAATTAACCAGCTATATTTCCTGCGTTCGCTCCCCTTGTCCGTTTCCCCTTTAGAAAGCTTGTGATGAATGACTTAACGGTATCCCTGGTTCAAACTCCCATTCATTGGCACGACCCGGTTGGCAACCGCGACCTGCTCACCAACCTGCTGGCCTCGGGCCTGAATGGCCCCGGCCTGACTGACCTGATTGTGCTGCCCGAGATGTTCACGACCGGCTTCAGCATGGAAGCCCAGGCCCAGGCCGAGCCCTACCCCGGCCCTACCCTCGATTGGCTGCGCGCCCAGGCTGCTTGCTATGATGCCGTGGTGACGGGCAGCGTGCTCATCAAAGCCGGCGCTAATTACTACAACCGCCTGTTGTGGGTGCGCCCCGACGGCACGCACAGCAGCTACGACAAGCGCCACCTGTTTCGGCTGGCCGGCGAGCACGAGGTGTACACGCCTGGCACCTGCCTGCTGCTGGAAGAGTGGCGCGGCTGGCGCATCCGGCCGCTCATCTGCTACGATTTGCGCTTCCCGGTGTGGAGCCGCAACACCCGCGCCGCACCCTACGACCTGCTGCTGTACGTGGCCAACTGGCCCCAGGCCCGCACCGAAATCTGGAAGGCGCTGCTGCGGGCCCGCGCCATTGAAAACCAAGCCTATACGGCCGGGGTGAACCGCCTGGGCACCGATGGCCTGGGTCAGGGCTACGAGGGGCAGTCGGCGCTGCTCGACATGCAGGGCGAGTACGTGGCGCAGGCGGGCAACCTGCAAACGGTGCTCACGCACACGCTGCGTGCCGCCCCGCTGCACCAGCTGCGCGAGCGTATGCCCTTCCTGCTCGACGCCGACGAGTTTGCCCTGGCGGGCTGCTGAGTAATAAATGGGTAATAAGCAATGGGTAGTGGGTAATAAAAGAACGTGATGCTCATCTGGCGTCCGCCTGCCGAAGCATCTCGCTTGCGTCGTTGAACGATTGAGTTACTACCCCATGCGAGATGCTTCGACAGGCGGACGCCAGATGAGCATGACGTTCTTTTATTACCCATTGCTCATTACCCACCTACCTACCCACGGCCAGGCGCTGGCTGGTGGCGGTGCCGTCGGCGGCGGTGGCGCGCACCACGTAGAGGCCGGGGGCCAGGCCGCGCAGGTCGAGGGCGTGGGAGCGGGCCAGGGTGGAGTCGGCGCGCACCTGGCGGCCGGCCAAGTCGAAGAGCACCAGGCGGGTCGGTTGGGCCGTTTGGGCGGTGGCGGCCTGGCTGGCGGGGTTGGGGTAGAGGCTGAGGGCCAGCGTGGCGGCGGCCTCGGCGCGGGTGGCCAGCACGGTAGAGTTGCGGCCCACGAAGCTCACGATGCCGCCGGTTTCGGTGCCGATATACAGCTCGGGGCGGCCGTCCTGGTCCAGGTCGGCGGCGGCGGCGGCAAAGCGCAGCACGTAGCCGTGGCCCAGCCGCGCCGGCTCGTACTGCCCCTTAAAGGTGTCGTAAAACAGCTCGGTGCGGCCGATAAAATTGCTGCCCTGGCTCCGAAAATTACTGTACAGGCTCACCGTGCCCAGGCCGTCCAGGGTCAGTAGGTCGGGCGCGCCGTCGCCGTTGAAGTCGGCCACGGCCGGGCTCAGGTAGGGCGGGCGGCTACCCCCGTTCAGCAGCTTGCCGTAGTCGTTGTTGGCCAGCACGAAGAGGTTGTCCACGTTGCCGCCGGCTGCCGCGCCCTGGTTGCGGAAGTAGCGCAGGCTGCCGCCGGCCTCGTTTAGGTCGTTGGTACCCAATAGCATATCCACGTAGCCGTCGCCATCCACATCAAAAAAGCACGGCGTATCGCCCTGCCGGGCGGGCAGCACGCCGGTGCCCGCCGCGCCCTGCGGCTTGAAGTAGCTGGCCTTGCTGATGTCGTAGCTCACCGCCCGCCCGGTGGTCGCCGTATTCAAAATATAGTTGAGGTGGTTAGTGGTGCCATCGTACACCGAGTACACCAGGTCGAGGGCGCCGTCGCGGTTGAGGTCGGCCAGCGCCAGGCGCAACGACTCAAACTTGACGGTGGGGGTAAGGGCGGCCCTGGCGGCCAGGCCCAGGTAGTCCTCCGTCACGAGCCGGAACACCGGGCGGTGCGCCGTGCCCACGTTGCGGTAGTAGTAGATGCTGGCGCGGTAGTAGCCGTTCACCACGTCGGCCTGGTTGCCGACCAGCATGTCGGTCAGCCCGTCGCCGTCGATATCGCCGAAGGCCGGCACGCTGCCCTCGCTGGCGTCGAGCATGTCATTTTGCAAAAAACCATCATTCACCAGGCTGAAGCTGGGCACGGCCGTGGCGCTGGCCGCACCGTTCTGGTACTGCCGGATGCTGTGGCGCATGCTCACCCGGTCGAGCGAGTTGTCGGTCATGTCGGGCGCCACCACCAGGTCGGGCACGCCGTCGAAGTTGGCATCGAACGAATACGGGGCCGGAAAAACCGGCAGGTTCACCGGCGCGGCGGCCGACGGAAACGCGCTGCTCACGCCCGCCGGGGCCAGCAGCGCCTCGGTCGAAGACGTGCCTGAGTTGAGCAGCCGCGTGAGCAGCGGGCAGTTGTCGCGGCCATCGAGCAGGTCGAGCTTACCGTCGCCGTTGAGGTCAAGCAGCAGCACGTTGTGGCCGGTGCTGTGCAGCGTGCGGAAGCTGGCGCAGGCTGCCGCGCCCTGCAGCTGGTAGCTGGCGCAATCGACGCAGGCCACGAGCTGGCCCCAATAGTTGCTGCTTTGGGTGAAGGAGCTGATGCCGCCGCAGGCGCCGGTGCTGGTGTTCAGATACAGCTCCAGCACGGTGGAGGCCACGAAGTCGTAGGTCAGGATATCGAGCCGCCCGTCGCCGTTCACGTCCTGAATGCTGGGCAGGTTGTACGAGCCAATGTTGAGGTTGCTGGTATAGCCGTTGCCAATCGGGAAAGTCAACTGGTTATTAGCCAGCACGAAGCTGACGTGCCCTTGGGCATCGGCCACGTTGCGAAACACCCGGATGTCGCCGCCGCTGGCGAAGGTGAACAAATCGGGCCGGCCGTCGCAGTCGTAGTCGCGCAGCAGTGCCCAGCCGCTGAGGTCGATTGGAAAGGCCCACTCGTAGTCGGGCGCGTACTGCCAGCTGCGGCCCGCGCCGCCGGGTCCCGCCACGCTCAGGAACGTGTAGCAGCGCGAAGTCTGGCGGTCGAACGCGAACAGGTCGGGCTGCCCGTCGCCGTTGAGGTCGATGCTGCTGAACTGCGGCGTGTTGAGGCCGCCCGCCCAGGCCTGGCGCAGCGTGTCGGTACCCTGCACAATTTTGGCCACGCTCCCAAAGGCAAAGCCAAACTGCGTGCCCGGCGTTTGGGCCCGGAGCCGACCGGGCAGCAGCCCGGCTAACAGCGCCAGCAGCAGCGCGCCGCGCGATAAAAGATTCAGCATAAAAGACAAGCAGTAGGCAAGGTACTAACAGCGCGGCCCGCGCGCATAGTTTGCGGCGCGGCGTAAAAATTGCCCGTTACTTTGCAGTTGCCGCCCTCCATTCGACCACCAGCCCGGCGCTATCGCCGGCCTACCTCCCCCTCGGCCCTCCGCCATGACCCTCTACGACTACTACCGCGCCGCCAAGGGCCAGGTTAGTACCGACTCGCGCCAGCCCCAGCCAGGTACCCTGTTTTTTGCCCTCAACGGCCCCACCTTTCGCGGCGCCGATTTTGCCGCCCTGGCCCTCGAAAAAGGTGCCCGCCACGCCGTGGTCGATGACGAAGTGTTGGCCGCCTGCGACCCCGCCCACTACACCTACGCCCCCGACCCGCTGGCCGCCCTGCAGGCGCTGGCCCAGGAGCACCGCGCCCGCTTTCGGGGCCCCGTGCTGGCCGTGACCGGCTCCAACGGCAAAACGACCACCAAGGAGCTGCTGGCCGCCGTGCTGGGGCAGAAATATAACGTGCTGGCTACCAGTGGTAACCTCAACAATCACATTGGCGTGCCCCTCACGCTGCTGCGCCTGCGCCTGGGCGAGCACAGCTTTGCCGTCATCGAGATGGGGGCCAATCACCGGGGCGAAATCGCCAGCTATTGCCAGTGGGCTGCCCCCACCCACGGCCTCATCACCAACATCGGCAAGGCCCACCTCGAAGGCTTTGGCAGCGAAGCCGGCATCGCGCTGGGCAAGGGTGAGCTGTTCGACTACCTGGCCCAAACCGGGGGGGTAGCCTTCGTGAACACCCTCGATGCCAAGCTGCCTGGCCTGGCCGCCGCCGTGCCACAGCGCGCCACCTACCCCGGCCCCGCCGACACCTACCCCGCTACGCTGCTCGGGGCCGGGCCAGCGCTGCACCTGCGCCTGGGCGAGGGCCCCGAAGTGGCGGCCCAGCTCACGGGCAGCTACAACTTTCCCAACATGGCCGCCGCCGCCGCCGTGGGGGCGTTTTTTCGGGTGCCCACCGAGCGCATCGCCGCCGCCCTGGCCGCCTACAACCCGCAAAACAATCGCTCGCAGCTCGTGCGCACGGCCCGCGGCAACGACCTCATCCTCGACGCCTACAATGCCAACCCCAGCAGCATGGCCGCCGCGCTGCGCAGCTTCGCGCAGCGGCCCACCGCCGCCGGGCAGGGTAGGGTGGCCGTGCTGGGCGACATGCTGGAGCTGGGCTCCAGCGCCACCGCCGAGCACTGGGCCCTGGGCGAGCTGCTGGCCGAGCTAAAGCTGGAAACCGTGCTGCTGGTGGGCCCGCTCATGCAGGCCGCCGCCGCCGCCTACCCCCCCGCGCAGCACGTGCCCACCAAAGCCGCCGCCGCCGAGTGGCTGGCCCAGCACCCGCTCGCCAGCCAGTTGGTGCTGCTCAAAGGCAGCCGCGGCATGGGCCTCGAAACGCTGACAGATATCATTTAGGGCAATTATCAGTCAGCAATTATCAGCCATTCAGTCTGCGCGTATTAAGGTGCGCATACTGAATGGCTGATAATTGCTGACTGATAATTGCCCTAAAACGGGTTTTCCAACTGGGCCAGCGTGGGCAGAATCGCGTCTTTGGGCGATACCAGGGCCTCACCCTCAAAGCCCCAGTCGATACCCAGGGCGGGGTCGCTCCACAGCAGGCCGCCTTCGGCGGCGGGCGTGTAGTAGTCCGAGCATTTGTAGAGAAACAGCGTGTCGTCTTCGAGCGCCACGAAGCCGTGGGCAAAGCCCTCGGGCACGTAAAACACGTTGCCCAGCGCGGCCGTCAGCTCCACTTTGGCGTGCTGGCCGAAGGTGGGCGAGCGGTGGCGCAGGTCCACTACCACGTCGAGGGCGCGGCCCTGGGCCACGCGCACCAGCTTGGCCTGGGCGTGGGGTGGGCGCTGAAAGTGCAGCCCGCGCAAGGTGCCGGCCTTCGAGCTGCTTTGGTTGTCCTGCACCCAGTGGTGGCGGGGCAGGCCCAGGTTTTCCATCGTGCGGGCGCTGAACGACTCGAAAAATGCGCCGCGCGGGTCGCCAAAAATCCGGGGCCGGAACTCCAGCAGGCCGGGTAGGGGGTAGGTGATAACTTCCATAGAGTAGGTGGGTAAGTGAGTAAATAAGTAACTGATTGGGTGAGCGGGTGCGTGAGGGGTTCGTTTAGAGACTTTACTCGCTTACTACTTTACTGATTTACCGGCTTCGGCCACGGCGGCCAGGTACTGGCGCAGCACGAGCTGCTCGTCAAATTTCTCCTCGGCCAGCTGGCGGCTGGCGGCGCCCAGCGCGGCGCGGCGCGCGGGCGGCAGCCGGGCCACCGTGAGGAGCTTAGCGGCCAGGTCGGCGGCATTGCGCACCTCGCACAGGTAGCCGTTGCGGCCGTGCTGCACGGTTTCGCGGCAGCCGGGCACGTCGGTGGTTACCAGGGGTTTGCCGCAGGCCGCGGCTTCGAGCAGGGTTTTGGGCGTGCCCTCGCGGTAGCTGGGCAGCACCACGCAGTCGGCCCGGTGCAGGTGCTCGGCCACGTTGTCAGAAGTGCCCAGGTACTCCACGTTACCCTCTTGCAGCCACTGCTCGAAGGTGGCGCGGGGCACCCCTACCCCCCCCGCCTCGTCGAGGCCGCCCAGCAGTTGTAGGCGCACCTGGTCGGCGCCCAGCGCGGCCCGCACCTGCCGGGCGGCCTCGAAGTATTCCACAATGCCCTTCTCGTAGAGCACGCGCGCCACCATCAGAAACGTGAACGGCGCGCCCGGCGCCGGCCCTACCCCCGCCTGCGGCCGGAAGCGCGCCAAATCGACGCCCGAGCCGGGCACCAGGCCCGTGCGCGCCGGCTTGATGAGGCCGTAGCGAATGAATAATTCGCGGTCGTCATTATTCTGAAAAAATACCTGGTGCGGAAACTGAAACGCCAGCCGGTAGAGCCCGCGCGCCACCTTGCTCACCAGGTTTTCCACGATGAACACCGTGCCCAGCCCGCTCACGTTGTTGATGCTGGGCACGCCCGCCAGCCGCGCCGCCAGCGTGCCGTAGATGTTGGGCTTGATGGTGAAGTGCAGCACCACGTCGGGCCGCTCGCGCTTGTAAATAGCCAGGAACCGGCGCGTTAGCTGCGCATCCTTCAGCGGGTTGGTGCCCTTGTTTTCCATCAGGATGGGCACGTAGCGGCAACCCAGCTCATGCTCCAGGCGCGCCGAGTAGTCGTCGGGCGGCGCGATGGCCAGCACCTCGTGGCCGGCGGCCTGCAGGGCGCGCACCAGCCCGCGCCGAAAATTCCAGATGTTCCAGGACGTATTAATGACGATAGCAACCCGCACGCGATAGAGGAAATCAATTTAGCAAGTAGGAAAACGGCGTAAAGGTCGGGCAGAAACCGGCGTGGCCGCTGCGCCGGGCCGGGTGGGCCGTTACTTTTGGGGCAGTTTTGGGGTTATGCACGCGTGATGACTATTTGGAAGACCGCCGGCTGCTTGCTGGTTTTGGGGGGGGTAGGGAGCCGGGCGCAAGCCGCGCCGCCCGCGCCTGGCCAGCTTATTTTTCAGAAAAACTGCGGACGCTGCCACGGCCAGGACGGCCGCCTGGGCCGCAACGGCGCGCACGACCTGACCAAGAGCAATCTCAATGCCTTTGGGCGCACCTACCTGGTTACCAACGGGATGGGTAAGATGCCGGCTTTCGCCAAGAAGCTCACCGCCGCCCAAATTGACGCGGTAGTGGCGTATTCGCTCACGCTGAAGTAGCCCGCGCGCGGTGCAACGCTGGCCACGCCGCAGGTATCTGGGAGGGGTAGGGACCGGAGTAAGTAGAGAATGCTAGTACTTCGTGTTATTCTACTACCCCTTACCTACTTAGCTGCATGAAACACACTTTCTTGCTGGGCGCCCTAGCCCTGAGCCTGGCGGCCCAGCCGCTGCTGGCCCAACGCCCTACCCCCCCGCTGCCCGCCGGCCTCACGCGGGTGACCTCGGTGGAGGGCATCACCGAATACCGGCTGGCCAACGGCCTGCGGGTGCTGCTCTTTCCGGACCAGAGCAAGCCCACGGCCACCGTCAACGTCACCTACCTGGTGGGCTCGCGGCTGGAGGGCTACGGCGAAAGCGGCATGGCGCACTTGCTGGAACACATGGTGTTTAAGGGCTCGACCAAGCATACCAACATTCCGCAGGAGCTGACCGAGCACGGCGCCAGCCCCAACGGCACCACCTGGTACGACCGCACCAACTACTTCGAAACCTTCTCGGCCACCGAGGCCAACCTGAAGTAGGCCCTCGACCTGGAGGCCGACCGCATGGTGAATTCCTTCATCGCCAAAAAAGACCTCGACACCGAGTTTACGGTGGTGCGCAACGAGTTTGAGAGCGGCGAAAACTCGCCCAGCCGCGTGCTCATGGAGCGCGTGCTGAGCAGCGCCTACCTGTGGCACAACTACGGCAAATCGACCATCGGCTCGAAGGAAGACATTGAGCGCGTGCCGATTGACAACCTCAAGGCGTTTTACCAGAAATATTACCAGCCCGACAACGCCGTGCTGCTGGTGGCCGGCAAGTTTGACCCCACCCAGACGCTGGCCCTCATCGGCCAGGACTTTGGGGCTATCCCCAAGCCCACGCGGGTGCTGCCCACCGCCTACACCACCGAGCCCGTGCAGGACGGCGAGCGCAGCGTGACGCTGCGCCGCCCCGGCGATACCCAGGGCCTGGCCATGGCCTACCACGTGCCCGCCGGCGCCAGCCCCGACTACGCGGCCGTGGATGCGCTGGTGGAAGTGCTCACCAACCGCCCCTCGGGCCGCCTGTATAAGGCGCTGATTGAGGGTAAGAAAGCCGCCAGTACCTGGGGCTTCGCGCCTACCCTGCACGACCCCGGCTTTGCGTATTTCTACGCCGACGTGCGCCAGGGCCGCTCCCTCGACTCGGCCCGCACGGCCATGACCGGTGCCCTCGACGCCGTGGCCACTACCCAGCCGCCGACGGCCGACGAGGTGGCCCGCGCCCAAACCAAGCTGCTGAAGGACGTGGAGCTGCTCTTTCAGAAAAGCGACGACCTGGGCCTGACCCTGAGCGAGTACATTGCCACCGGCGACTGGCGCCTGGTGTACCTCTACCGCGACCGCCTGCGCAAGCTTACGGCCGCCGACGTGCAGCGTGTGGCCGCCGCCTACCTCAAGCCCAGCAACCGCACCGTCGGCGAGTTCAGGCCGGATAATAAGCCCGACCGCAGCACTATTCCGGCTACGCCCGACGTGGCCGCGATGGTGGCCGGCTACAAGGGCGACGCGCCCATCGCGCTGGGCGAAGCCTTCGACGCCTCGCCGGCCAACATCGACGCCCGCACGAAAATGGGCCAGGAGAAAAACGGCCTCAAATATGCCCTGCTGCAAAAGCAAAACCGCGCCAACGCCGTGAACGCCGAGCTAAAGCTGCGCTACGGCTCCGAAGCCACGCTGACTAATAAGCAGGGCCTGAGCTCGCTCACGGCCAGCATGTTGCAGCGCGGCACCAAAACCCGCAGCTACGCCCAGATTCGCGATGCCTTTGACAAGGCCAAGGCGCAGGTGAATTTTTACGGCGGCGGCCAAACGGCTACCGTGGCCATTCAGGCCGATAAGGAGCACCTGCCCGGCGTGCTCGACATTGCCTTCGACTGCCTGCGCAACCCCACCTTCCCGGCCGCCGAGTTTGAGAAGCTTAAGCAGGAAACCCTGGCCAGCCTCGAAGCCCGCAAGCAGGACCCGCAGGCCCTGGCCTTCAACCTGGCCACTCGCCTGAGCGAGCCCTGGCCCGCCGGCCACCCCATGGCTACCCTGCCCTACGACGACCAGATTACCGCCATCAAAGCCCTGACCGTGGAGGATGTGCGCGCCTTCTACAAGCAGTTTTACGGCGCGCAAAGCGCCACGCTGGCCGTGGTAGGCACCTTCGATGAGGCAGCCCTGCGCCAGCGAGTGGCCAAGCAGCTCGGCAGCTGGAAGGCCGCCACGCCCTACACCCGCATTCCGCTCAAGCTGTTTGGCACGCCTACCCAGACCCAGGCCGTGCAAACCAACGACAAGGCAAACGCCATGTTCGTGACCATGCTCAAGTATCCGCTGCGCGACGACTCGCCCGACTACGCGGCCGTGTACATGGCCAACTACATCCTGGGCGATGGCTTCCTGAACTCGCGCCTGGCTACCCGCATCCGCCAGAAAGAGGGCGTGAGCTACGGCGTGGGCTCCTTTGTGAATGCCGACGACAACGACGAGGTGGGCAACTTCACCACCTACGCCATTTATAACCCCGACAACTCGGCCCGCCTCGAAGCCGCCTACCGCGAAGAAATGGAGCGCCTGGCCAAAGAAGGCGTGACGGCCGACGAGCTAAAGGCCGCCAAGTCGGCCGCCCTGCAAGGCTACCAGGTGCAGCGCGCCGACGACCGCAACGTAGCCAGCTCCTGGGCCCAGTACCTCACCAAAGCCGGTGGCCGCACCTTCGCCTACGACGCCGAGCTGGAAAAGCGCATCGCCGCCCTCACGCCCGAGCAAGTGAGCGCCGCCGCTAAGAAGTACTTGGACTACAGCAAGCTAACCATCGTGAAAGCCGGTGACTTTGCCCGCGGCGCGAAAGCATCCGCCGCCAAGCCGCAGCCGTAAGGCCAGCAGCAAGCCGCTAGAGCGGGAAATAAAAAATGAGGGATTGAGAATTAGCGTTAACAATTCTTAATCCCTCATTTTTTATTTCCTCATTATTAATTCCCTACCCCACCGGCGCGGTAAAAATATCGGCCCAGTCCAGCGCCAGGCCTGGTAGGGTGGCGCAGGGCACGGGGCCGGGGCCAGCGTACTCACCCACGCGGTGGTAGCGGGTGGTAGCTTCGTCCAGCACGAACACCGTGATATCCTGCTCCAGCGGCGACACAATCCAGTATTCACCAACTCCGCTTTCCTGGTAGAGGTCGAACTTGTCTTGCCAGTCGCGGGCGGCCGTGCCGGGAGACGTCACCTCAATGACCAAATCGGGTGCCCCGAGGCAGCTCCGGCGCTCAATTTTGGTAGGGTCGCAGATGACGCACACATCGGGCTGCACCACGGTGTAGATGGCCTAGTCGGCAGTGGTGCCGCGCTGCGGCAGGCGCACGTCGTAGGGAGCCACGCGCACCTGGCAGGTTTGCCGGCGCAAATAATTGCCAAAAGCTAAATATAATTCTCCCACCACGGCCTGATGCTGGTCGGTGGGGGCGCTCAGGCGGCGCATGATTTTGCCGCGCAGCAGCTCTACCAACTCGGTAAACTGCCAGGTGAGGTAGTCGGCGTAGGAATACGTGCCGTTGGGGTCGAGCTGGGCGAGGGAGGTAATGGGCATAAATCAAAAATAAGCCGCCGTAATTTTAGAGGCGCCCAGCGGAGTTGCGCCAGCGTGCGCAGCCCGCGCCGCAATTCAACGATTCTGCTACAATCGGCGTTAAGTACCAGGAGCGGATAACCCGCCTTTTTCTATGTCCAAATCCAAAGACAACAACGGCCAGGGCAGCACCCGGCACGTGGGCGCCACCGATAGCACGCCCGCCCGCCGCGACACCAAGCTGCCGAAGCACCTGCTCAAAAGCGTCGAGAAAACCCACGCCACGGCCAAGGAAATCGAAACCGCCGTGCTCGTGAGCGTGCCCCCGCGCCGCCAAACCGACGCGCAGACCACCGAATACCTCGACGAGCTGGCCTTCCTCATCGAAACGGCCGGCGCGCGGGCCACCAAGCGCTTCGTGCAGAAGCTCGACAAGCCCGACCTGCGCAGCTACGTGGGCGAGGGCAAGCTGGCCGAAATCAAGGCCTGGGTGAAGCACGAAAAGACCAGCATGGTCGTCTTCGACGATGAGCTGCTGCCTTCGCAGCTGCGCAACTTGGAGGCCGAGCTGGGCGTCAAAATCGTGGACCGCTCGCTGCTCATTCTCGACATTTTTGCGCTGCGGGCCAAGTCGGCCACCTCGCGCACGCAGGTCGAGCTGGCGCAGTACCAGTACCTGCTACCCCGCCTCACCGGCCTCTGGACCCACTTGGACAAGCAGCGCGGCGGCGTGGGCATGAAGGGCCCCGGCGAAACGGAGATTGAAACCGACCGGCGCATCGTGCGCGACCGCATCGCGTTTCTCAAGGAAAAGCTCGAAGACCTGGACAAGCAGGCGCATACCCAGCGCAAGACGCGCACTAACTCCATTCGGGTGGCGCTGGTGGGCTACACCAACGTGGGCAAAAGTACCCTCATGAACCTGCTGGGCAAGGCCGAAGTCTTCGCCGAAAACAAGCTTTTCGCCACCGTCGACGCCACCACCCGCAAGGTGGTGCTTGATAACCACGTGCCGTTTTTGTTGTCTGATACCGTGGGGTTTATCCGCAAGCTGCCCACTAAGCTTATCGAGAGCTTCAAAAGCACGCTCGATGAGATTCGCGAAGCCGACCTGCTCATCCACGTGGTGGATATCTCGCACCCGGCCTTTGAGGAGCAGATTGCGGTGGTGAATGACACGCTGCGCGAAATCGGGGCGGCCGACAAGCCGGCGCTGCTCGTGTTCAACAAGATAGACCAGTATAAAGCGGAGGAAAATCCGGCGCCTGTCTTCGAAAAGGACGACGATGCCGAGGCCGAATGGCCCACCGACCAGGCGGAGCCCGCCCCGCGCCCGCCGCTGGAGCAGCTTCAGGAAACCTACATGGCCCGGATGCATGACCCGGTGGTGTTCATTTCGGCCCAGAATAAGGAGAATATCGAGGCCCTGCGCGAGCTGCTGGCCCGCCGCGTGAGCGAGTTGGCCGCCAAGCGCTTCCCGCACTTTCAGGCTGGCTACGGCTACGAGGAATAGGGCCCTACCCCCTCGCCCGCGCCCGAAGCGGCGGCGGCCCGCCCGCCCTGTATAGCTCAGGCGCACCAGCCAGCGCCCGCTGTACTTGGTCCAAAAAGCCTGTCCTGCCCGGACGGGCTTTTTTTGTGTCGTTGGGCCACGTGGGGAGGGGTAGGGGCTACGCGCAAATATCTTTTGGCCAGGGAAAGTGCATTTGCTTTCTTAAAGTGAAGATTTTATTAAGAAGGCGGGAAAATGCACAGCTTATTCAACAAAGAATCCGGAAATTTTTGATAGGTTTAGGCCACTCTTTCTCCTTTTTCTAAAACCACCCCTACCTAATGAAGAAATATTTCTACCCTATTTTGTGCGGGCTGCTAGGGCTGAGCCTGGTGGCCCGGGCTCAGCAAATGCCCGCGCACCGCGAGTGCGCCACTATGGAGGTGCTGGCCGCCCAGCTGGCCGCCGACCCGAGCCTGGCCACCCGCCTGCAGGCCATCGACCAGCAGGCCGCCGCATACGCCGCCCAAAAGGCGGCCAACCCCACGCAGCGCACGTCGTCGGCTATCATCGTTACCATTCCGGTGGTAGTGCACGTGCTATATAACACAGCCAGCCAGAATATTACCGACGCGCAGGTGCAGTCGCAGATTGACGTGCTCAACGCCGACTTTCACAAGTTCAACGCCGACCAGAGCAAGGTGCCCGCCGCCTTCGCCCCGCTGATTGGCGACGCGGGCGTGCAGTTTGTGCTGGCTAAGCAGGACCCCAGCGGCCAGGCTACCACCGGCGTGGTGCACAAGAGCACCACCGCTACTAGCTTCGACAGTAGCGACAAGATGAAGTACAGCAGCAGCGGCGGCGACGACGCCTGGCCCGCCGCCGCCTACCTCAACCTGTGGTGCTGCAACCTGGGCGGCGGCCTGCTCGGCTACGCGCAGTTTCCGGGCGGCGCGGCCGCCACCGATGGGGTCGTGATTCTGTACTCGGCCTTCGGCAGCGGGGGCTCGGCGGTGGCGCCCTACGGCCTGGGCCGCACCGCCACCCACGAAGTAGGCCACTGGCTGAACCTGCGCCACATTTGGGGCGATGCCCGCTGCGGCAACGACCAGGTGGCCGACACGCCCACCCAGCAAACCAGCAACTACGGCTGCCCCACCTTCCCGCACGTGACCTGCTCGAACGGCACCAGCGGCGACATGTTCATGAACTACATGGACTACGTGGACGACGCCTGCATGCAGATGTTTTCGAGCGCCCAGGGCGACCGCATGGATGCCCTGTTTGCCAGCGGTGGCACCCGCGCCTCGCTGCTGACCTCGGTGGGCGGCCTGGCCCCCGGCACCACGCCCCCGCCTACCCCCACCCCCACGCCCAGCCTGACCTACTGCGACAGCCGGGGCAACGCCGCCAGCCAGTACATCGACTACGTGAAGCTGGGTAGCCTCAGCCGCACCAGCGGCAACGACGGCGGCTACTTCGACGGCACCGCCCTGAGCACCAGCGTGGTCGCCGGCTCGGGCCAGACCCTCAGCTTCTCGGCCGGCTTCAGCGGCAAGGCCGCCACCGTGTACTTCGACGTGTATGCCGACTGGAACCAGGACGGCGACTTCCTCGACGCCAACGAGACGCTGGTGGCCGCCGCCGGCAGCACCAGCAAAACCACCCGCACCGCCACCTTCACGGTGCCCGCCACCGCCAAAACCGGTAGCACCCGCCTGCGCCTCGTGATGAGCACCAGCAGCGCCACCGCCGGCTGCGGCACCTACGGCGCCGGCGAAACCGAAGACTACACCGTGGCCGTGACGGGCGGCGCGGCCCGCCTCGCCGCCGCCACCGCCTACACCCTCTACCCCAACCCGGCCGCCGACGTGCTCAACCTCGAGCGCCCCGCCACCGTCGATGCCGCCGCCCCGCTCACGGTGCGCGTGTATGACCTGCGCGGCGCCGAAGTGCGCGGCTTGGTCCTCACCGACAACCAGCTGCGCCTCGACGGCCTGAGCCAGGGCGTGTATCTGCTCAGCATCAGCGACGGTAGCTCCACGGCCCACCAGCGCTTCGTGAAAGAGTAGGGGGGTAGTGAAGAATGAAGAATTCTTCAACGCCTAATTCTTCATTCTTCATTCAAAAAAAGGCCCGTCGATTGAGACGGGCCTTTTTTTAGGGGGTAGGGCAAGGCTATTGCGAAGCCGTTGGCAGCTTGGCGGCCAGGGTTTTGCCCAGCTCTTCGCCGCGCACGTTCTTGGCCACGATGCGGCCGTCGGGGCCGATGAGCAGGTTTTGGGGCACACTCTGGATGCCGTAGAGCACGGCCACGTCGTTTTTCCAGAATTTGAGGTCCGACACGTGGGTCCAGGTCAGGTGGTCGGTTTCGATGGCTTTCAGCCAGGCATCGCGGCCGGTGGGACGGTCGAGCGACACGCCCAGCACCGTGAAGTTGCGGGTTTTAAATTGGTTGTAGTTGGCCACCACGTTGGGGTTTTCCTGGCGGCAGGGCCCGCACCAGCTGGCCCAGAAATCGACCAGCACGTACTTGCCCCGAAAGTCGGACAGCTTCACTGGCTTGCCGTCCACGTCGTTCTGCGTGAACTCGGGGGCCAGCGACCCCACGGCCGTGAGCTTGGCCGAGGCCAGCTTGGCGGCAAATTCCTGGCCTGGCTTGCTGCCGCGCACGGCCGGCGCCAGGCCCATAAACAGCGGCTCGGCCGTGGCGGGGTCAATGGCGTAGCCCGTGTAGCGATTGAGGGCCGTGAGGCTCACGATGCTCTGCGGCGTAGCCTTGATGAAGGCCGCCAGCACTACCTTCTGCGCCTCCTGAATGGCCTCGTACTGCTTGTCGAGGGCCTCGCTAAAAGTCTTATCCTGACGCTGCTCGGGGGTAGCGGCCTGGTAGCCGGCCATTAGCTTCGTTACCTGGCTGTCGGTTGGCTTCAGCGCTTGCGTCAGCCGGTTATTGTCGGCGTTGAGCGGGGTGCCCAGCGCCGTGGCATTGGGTATTGAATCGGGGCTGCTCACCTTAATCGTGCCTGGCTCCAGGT
The DNA here is from genome assembly GCA_964657755.1 of uncultured Rhodanobacter sp. Taxonomy (GTDB): domain Bacteria; phylum Bacteroidota; class Bacteroidia; order Cytophagales; family Hymenobacteraceae; genus Hymenobacter. The sequence continues at coordinate 26,311 of CAZZWL010000022.1, read as the reverse complement.
AAACGCGCAGCGGTTGGGTTATCCACTGGCCCCGCTTAGGTTTCCGTAGTCTCTGCAACTGGCTAGGCTCAACCGCATATAGCCCGGCCAGGGTGCCCACCGGCGCCGTGCCCCGCAGGGTGAAGCGGCCGTCCTTAATTTGCGCCGAGTCGGGCTTGCCACTGGGGGTATCGTAGAAGAGGTAGGCCATGCCCGTGGTCGGGCGGCCCAGCCTGCCCTGCACGGTATAGGGCTTGGGCGCATTGGCTTGCGGGCTAGCCGCTACGACAGTGGGTGGCGGGGGTGGGGCCTGCCCCCAGGCCAGGGCCGGGCCCAGCAGCGCCAGCGCGGTGCCGGCCGAAAGGAAGTGAGTTTTCATGCGGACAAAGTACAACCGCGCCCGTAATTTTTGGCGCCTCAATTACCGACCAGTCACTTAGCTTCGCGGCATGAAAACCCTGTATCTAATGCGCCACGCCAAGTCGAGCTGGAGCTTTGATGAGCTCAGCGACCAGGAGCGGCCCCTCAACGACCGGGGCCGCGACGATGCCCCGCGCATGGGCCAGGCCCTGGCCAAGCGCCGCATCGTGCCCGACCTGCTGGTGAGCTCGCCGGCCGTGCGGGCCATGAGCACCGCCGTGCTGGTGGCCCGCGAGCTGAAGTATCCCTCGGCCACTATCGTGGTAGAACCCGCTATCTATCAAGCCGATATGGATGAGCTGCTGGCCGTTATCCGGGCCCTGCCCGACACGGCGGCGGCGGTGCTGCTCACCGGCCACAACCCCACCATCACCGACGTGGCCAACTACCTCTCGCCCTCGCCCCTGAGCGGCGAAATGCCCACGGCCGCCGTCATTTGCCTGCGTTTCCAGGCCGGGCAGTGGACTGATATCGCGCCGGCCAACGCCGAGTTTTATTTCTACGACTCGCCTAAAAACACCTAGCCGGCCGGCCGCGGTGGGTAAACTTACGGTTACCAAGGGGGGTAGGGCGGGCAGCCCGGCCCAGGAATTGCGTACACGGCCCTACCCCCGCCGGGCGGGCCCTTGTTACGTTTTTTTTAATCTGCCGAAGCCTTTGAAAACCCTACCCCGCGACCTGAGCTGGCTGCGCTTCAACGCCCGCGTGCTGCAAGAGGCGCAGTGCCCCACGGTGCCGCTGCTCGAGCGCCTCAAGTTTCTGGCCATCTTCTCGGCCAACCTCGACGAATTTTTCAAGGTGCGCGTGGCCACCCTGCGGCGGCTGGTCAAGCTCAAGAAGAAGACCCGCGCCCAGCTGCCGCAGGAGCGCCCCAAGCGCCTGCTGGCCGAGGTGCTGGCCGAAGTGCACCGCCAGCAGGAGGAGTTTGGCCACACCTTCCGCGACCTGCTGCTGCCCGAGCTGCGGGCGGCGGGCATCCGGCTGCTGACCGCGGAAGAGCTGACCGCCGCGCAGGGCGAGTGGGTGAAAACCTACTTTCGGGACAAGGTGCGCGACCTGCTCTCGCCCGTGGTACTGGACGATACCCTGCACCAGCTTTTTTTAAAGGACCAGGCCACCTACCTCACGTTTTTTCTGAGCCAGCCGCACAAGGGAGAGGGCAAAAAAAAGAAGGCCGACGCCGAGCGCGTAGTGGTGATGGAGCTGCCCACCAAGCGCCACGGCGGCCGCTTTGTGGCCCTGCCCGGCGGCGCGGGCACCGAGGCCGACCCGCACCTGGTGCTGTTCCTGGACGATGTGGTGCGCGCCGGCGCCAACGACCTGTTTCCGGCCTACGCCCAGGTGCGGGTCAACTCTGTGAAGCTCAGCCGCGACGCGGAGCTCGACATTGCCGAAGAAGTATCGGGCGACCTGCTGGCCAAAATCAAGAGCAGCCTGGCCAAGCGCGCCACCGGCTACCCCGCCCGCCTGCTCTACGACCCCGCCACGCCCAAGGAGGTGCTGCGGGCCATTAAGCAGAAAACCGGCATCGAGGACGAGGAACTGGTGGAGGGCAGCCGCTACCACAATTTTCGCGACTTTTTTGGCTTCCCCGACTTTGGGCGTAAGGACCTGCTGAACCCCGCCTGGCCCGAGCTGCCGCACCCTACGCTGCCGCGCACCGGGCCGCTGCTCCCTACCCTCGCCCAGCGCGACCACCTGCTGCACCCACCCTACCAGAGCTTCGACGTGGTGCCGCGCCTGCTGCGTGAGGCCGCCGCCGACCCGCAGGTGAGTGCCATCAGCATCACGCTCTACCGCGTGGCGCCCAAGAGCGCCGTGGCCAAAGCCCTGCTCAAAGCCGTGAAAAACGGCAAGCAGGTGACGGCCGTGGTGGAGCTGAAAGCGCGCTTCGACGAGGAAAGCAACATCCACTGGGCCGAGAAGCTGCGGCGCGCCGGGGCGCACGTCATCTTCACGGTGCCCGAGCTCAAGTGCCACGCCAAGCTGCTGCTCATCACGCGCCGCGCCGAGGCCGACGGCCAGCCCCAGCGCTATGCCTACCTCAGCTCGGGCAACTTCAACGAGGCCACCGCGCACCTCTACGCCGACCACGCCCTGCTGACGACCAACGCCGACATCGCGGCCGAAGTGGACCAGGTGTTTCGCTACTTCGTGACGGGCGAGGAGCCCAGCCACCTGCACCACCTGCTGGTGGCGCCCTTCACCCTGCGCAAGCAGCTGCTCAAGCTCATCGCCGCCGAGGCTACCCGCGCCAAGCACGGCGAAGCGGCGTATATCCTCTTGAAAGTCAATTCACTCGAAGACCCCGGCATGATTGCCGCGCTCTACGCGGCCAGCCAGGCCGGCGTGCGCATCGAGCTGCTCATCCGGGGCATTGGCTGCCTGGTGCCCGGCGAGGCCGGCCTGAGTGACACCATCAGCCAGCGCGGCCTGCTGGACCGCTACCTGGAGCACGCCCGCATCTACGTCTTCGGCAACGGCGGTGAGGAGAAAGTATACCTCTCGTCGGCCGATTGGATGAGCCGCAATCTCGACCGCCGCGTGGAAGTGGCCTTCCCCATCCTCGACGAAGGCCTGCGCGCCGAAGTGCGCCACCTGCTCGACCTCGAGCGCCAGGATAACGTGAAGGCCCGCGACTTTGCCAACGAGCTCCCTACCCCCCCCGCCGCGGGCGAACCCGTGGTGCGCACCCAGGAAGCCCAGCGCCAGTATCTCCAGCAGCTGGCGCGGCGCCGCAAACCGGGCTAGCCCCCTGGCATCGGGCTAAGGCAGAACAAGGGGCGCCCTGGCCTGCCCGTGTGGGAAGGGGGTAGGACCGCAGCCCCGGAAAAAAATTAGCTGGTTTCACTACTAATCAAGTGGTTATGGAAGACGCACTTTCGAAGCAGCTACGTTGGCTAAAGGTGTACGCCGTAGGGTCGACGCTGGTATTCGGAGCGCTGTTAGCGCTGCTTTTTTATCGCACCAGCACCCCCCGGCGCGCCGAGGAGCTAACCGTAGAGCGCCTCAACATCGTTGAAAAAGACGGCACCCTGCGCCTGGTGCTCAGCAACCAGGCGCGGCAGCACCCCGGCATCGTCGAGGGCAAACCCCTGCCGGCCCGCCCGCGCGGAGCGGGCCTCATTTTCTTCAATACTGACGGCGACGAATGTGGCGGCCTCGTGTACGACGGCAACCAGCAGCAGGCCAGCCTGTCGCTGTCCGTCGACCAGTATCGCAACGACCAGGTAATGCAGCTACAATACCAGGAAGCGCGCGGCCCCTCCGCGCCCCTCCGCAGCTATGGCCTCCGGCTGTGGGACAGGCCCGGCCGCTTTACACTGGGCCAGCTGGTGCGGCGGCTCGACTCGCTGCGGCAGCTGCCCGACCCAACGCGCTACGAAAAAGGGGTGGCCGACCTCAAGGCCAAGCACTTGCTGGGAGAGGAGCGCCTGTTTTTAGGCAAGAACAACCAACGCGAAACCGGCCTATTCATTCGCGATAGCTTAGGGCGGCCCCGCATTCAATTATACGTCGATGCGCGAGGTCAGGCCCGGCTGGAAACCATAAACCCGGACGGCAAGCCAGTACCCTTGCGCTAAGGCTACGGGCCAGCAGCCCCCGGCTGCTGGCCCGTAGCCTTACCATTCCGAGTTTACCGAGGTAGCTCGCTCGGAGTTGGTTTAGTCCCGCTTAACGACCCGGGCGAGCTACCTCGACAGGCTCAGAATGACGGACAAGCGGATTTCATTAGTTGTTGAATACTAGTATCTAAAACAAAAAGTCGAACCCCAGAAACACCAACCGCTCCTCGCCCACGGTGTAGGTGACGTTGATGATGGCCTGCTTAAGAATGCTCACGAAAGCGCCGCCGCCGAAGCCGGTGTGCAGCGCGTCGAGGCCCCCGCGCGTGTCGTTGTCGGAATACACGCGGCCGGCGTCGGCCAGGCCCATGATGCCAAACTCGCCGGGGAAGAGGTAGGCGTTGAACTTGAACAGGTGCAGGCGGGCCTCGAAATTGCCGTAGACGCTGCTGCGGCCCGCGAAGCGCGTGCGGCGGTAGCCGCGCAGGTTGGTGGTGCCACCCAAGGTGTTAGCTTGGTAAAAGCGGTAGTCGCCGATGTTGTGCGCTACCCCCAGGCGGCCGGCGTAGGTGAGGCGAAACGGAAAGTTGGGCGTGAGGTAGGCGCTCAGCTCCGAGGTGAGGCGGCCGTAGCTCAGCTTCTCGCCGTTGAGCTGCCAGTTGTACTGCGCCTCGTTGTGCCACCGAATGCCAATGCGCGGGTCCTTGGGCGAAGACAGCGCGTCGATGTTGGCGTAGAGCAGCGCGCCGAGGTACTGGTTGGCCTGGAAGTCGCTGTTGCGCACCCCAAACGAGCGGTTTTCCATGTTGGGCCCGATGGCCTGCTGAATCTCGCTGCCAATGGGGCTGGTTTCGACCCGAAACCGCTCATACTGTGGGCCAAAGCCGATTTTGCCGAAGCCAAACAAGCTGCGTTCCAGCGTGGGGGCCACATAGAGGCGGCTGAAGCGCACCCGGTACAGGTCGTTGATGGCGCTCACGCTGGCATTGTCGGAGCCGGCCGCGATGTTCTGCGTGTTGTTGCCAATACCAAAGAAGTTGTAGAGCAGCTGTGGGCCGTAGTACTGCGAGGCCACGTGCAGGTCGGTCTTACCCCCGAATACGCTCGTGAACTGCCCGCTGTAGCGTAGGTTATAGGCCTGGCGGGTGGGGGCGAAGTTGGCCGTCAGGGTCTGCTCCGAGGCGAAGGGCTCGCGCCGGAAGGCGTAGCGCCGGTGCGTAACGCCGCCCCCGATGAGGAAGCCATCGTCGATGTTATACCCAAAAAACAGCGCCGGACCGGTGTAGTTGAGGCGGTAGTCCTTGAGGTCGAAGCGCTTGGGATGGTCGTAGCGGCTCACGTCGGCGCCCGGCTCCAGGCGCAGGCGGGCTTCGCCGCGCTTGTTGAGGATGACGTTGCCAGTGTCGGCGTCGTAAATCTGGGTGCGGTGCCGGATGCCCGCCACCCGCGAGTCGTCCACGATGCTGTCGCGGCCGGTGCCGCCGATGATGCGGATTTTGTGGCCCTGGCGCTCGTCGCCGCGCAGGTCGTACACGTCTTGCCCGCTGATGCCGTAGAGGCGAATCTCGTCCGTCACGCGGTCAAACGTGCGGTCGTAGAGTACTTTGGTCAGCTGGCCTTTCTTGCTGATTTTCTGCATCACCACCCGCGTGTGGTGGTCGGGCAGGCGCGTCACGGTAAACTTCTCGCGCTTTTGTGAGCCGCGCACTTCCACTTTGTCCGACATCAAATCGGAATACTTGGCGGCCACGTCGGGTAGCAGGTCGCGGCGGCTCTTGAGCTTGGCAATTATTTCGGCGCCGTGCTCGGCATAAATCTGGGCCGGCCACTTGTCGCGGAATGCTTTCTCAATCACCTCGTCGGTGAGCTGGGCCTTCATGATGTTGGCCTGCTTCACCCACTCCTCGCGGCTCACGTCGCTCAGGAAAAGTCGGTCGTTGCTCAGGCCGGTCTGGTTCAGGCCCTTGTAGTCGGCGTAATCGTAGCCAAAATTCTGGAAGTTGCGCACTGCGAACTTGCGCGAAATCAGCCAGGGCAGGACCCCGTCACCCTTGAAAAAGGCGATGTCGCGGTCCTCGGGCACGGCCGTGTAAATCTTGTCGCCGTCCTTGGTTTTGCGCTGCGCCCAGCGCCACTGGTCCTCGTGGCGGTCCCAGTCGCCAATCCACATATCAAACAAGCGCGAGCGGGCAAAAGCTGGCTGGTCCACCTGGTTGTCGTTGTCTTCGAGCAGGTTTTCGAGCATCTTGTCGGTGCTCACCAGCTTCTTGGCGTAGTCGAGGCCGGCATCCTGGTCCTGGCTGCCCTTGGCGTCTTCCTCCAGCGCGGCGGGCGTGTTGGCAAATTTCTGCTGGTACTGGCCCAGCGCCGGGTCGTTGGGCACGTACACGTAGCGCGGCGTGGTGTGCAAAATGCCGGCCGCCGCCGCCAGGGGGGGTAGCACGAAGGACGCGTACGGGTGCTGGGCCGAAATCTGGTCTTGCAGCACGGCCTTGGCCAGGCCAGTGCGCAGCTGCTCGGGCAGCACGGCGGCGGGGTCTTTGTCGATGCCGCGCACGGTGTAGTAGTAGCCGTCTTCGTTGCGCACCTTCAGCGAGGCCGTTTGCTTGCCGCCGCCCGTTTTATAGGGAATGAGGCCGCCCTCGGCCGTCTTTATGTCGAGCACCGGAAACTTGACGGGGGTAGCCCACTCCTGGCGGTAGTGCTCGCCCAGCAGCCAGTTGTGAAACTTGTCGTGCTGGTTGTAGCTCGGGTTCACGGCCACGGTCACGGTGCTATCCTGGAAATTGGGGCGCCGGGCGGTGGAGGTCACCACGGGCGCGCCCTCCGGGTTTTTGGCGGCGGCGGTTTCGAGGTCGTCGGTGCTCTGGTTGCCTTTGCGGGTTTGGGCGGTGCCGGCCGGGGCGCGGGTGCCCTGCACGGGGCCGGCGTCGGGCTTCACCTGGCTCACGGCGCCGCCGGGGCCTTTGGCGCTGGCTTTGCCGCGGCCCAGCTCGGCATACACCTGCTTGCGGAACACGCGCCGGGCGGTCTGGCCCTTGTTGGCGTCGCTCGGGATGAGGTACTCGACCCACACCTGGCCGTCGTCGTAGTAGTTGAGCCGGGCCAGGCCCTTTTCCTTGTCCGAAAACAGCGCGCTACCCCCGTTGCCCGGCTTCACGTGCTGCGTTTTGCAGCCCGAGCCGCTAGTGATGAAGTGCGACTTGGTTTTCACCTCGTCGTAGTACTGCAGGTTGTGCTCGTGGCCGTTGGCGTAAATAACGTTCGGATACTTCGCGAACAGCGCCAGCAGGTTCTTCTTGTAGTCCTGGTAGGCGGGGTAGGAAATATCCTGCGCGATGCCGCCGTACTCGCGGGCCAGCGGATAAATCGAGCCCAGAATGGGCAGCGGCACAAACGCATATTTGGCCACGATGCTGAGCGGAAACACGTGGTCGGCAAACGTGAAGTAGCCGCCGTGAATGCCGTCCGAAAACAGCGGGTGGTGCGTCACGATGAGGATGTGCTTGTCCTGGTTGCGCTTGAGCACCTCGTCGAGCTGCGCGTACACATCTTCCTCATTATCAGCCCCGCAGGCCGAGCCAAAGGGGCGGTTGGCCTGGTCCGTGATAAACCACTGCGAGTTGATGGCAATCATCACCAGGTCGTCGCGCAGCCGGATTTCGTAGGGGCCGGGGCAGCCATCGCGCGGCACCAGAAAGTCGCCGGTGTAGGCAAAGTTGGTCGAGTCGCGGGCCAGGTACTGCTCGGCGTAGGTTTGCTCCCGAACCACCTGGGCCAGCCCGCCCTTGTAGCCCTGAATCCAGTCGTGGTTGCCAGGCACCATGTATTTTTCGCCCTTATAGCCCTTCAGCACGTCGAGCTGGGCGTTGAGGCGCGCCTCGGCGGTTTTGCGGTCGTACTTGCCCTCGGGCGGCATGCCCTGGTTGTAGATATTGTCGCCCAGGTACACCACCGCGCTCTTGCTGCCGGCTTGCAGCATCTGCTGGCGCATAAAGTTGAGCGACGGCTCGCCGCCCTTCTCGGCCAGGATGGGGTTGCCCACGTCGCCAATCAGAAACACCGAGTAGCGGATGCGGCTGGAGTCGGGGGGTAGGGCTTTTTCCCAGCCCACGGCCGAGCGCCGGTAGTTGGGTTTAGGATTAACGGGATTAAAATCCGACTCCCCGGCCTCGCCCAGCTCCTCCAGCTGGGCCGCGGCCGTCAGGGGTATACCAGCTACTAAAATAAGGCAGCAAAAAAGGCGAAAAAGTAGCGTCATAAAACAAAATTACAAACGGTAAGCAAGGCCCGGTGCTGGTGGCAGTCAGCAGCCCTGGGCGCAGTCTGGGTAAGCCACAATTGGGTAGCCGCTAAGTGCCATAGCCGCCGCCGGTAAGAAAGCTGCAAGAAGCATACCCGATGTTTGGCGCGAAAGCTGCTACGTAAAGTGCAATTGTGCGGTTGAGCTTACCTTTCAACCCGCGCCGGGGCCTTCGCGTTGAATGCTCACGGCCGGGCCGAACCCAACGCCGCCTGCGTGTTGTTTCTTGCGTTGAACTATGGCTACTACTACCCTCCCCGCCGCCGTTGAAGCGCCGGCCGAAGCTGCCGCTGCCAAGCCCCCCAAACCCCCCCGGTCGGAGGTGTCGGCGCTGGTGCAGCAGGCCCAGGCCCACGTTGAGTCCCTGCTCAAGGCGGGCCTCGACCCGCGCCTTACCTACCACACGCTGGCCCACACGGCCTACGTGGTGAAGCAGGCCCATGCCCTGGCCGATGCCGCTGCCCTACCCCCCGCTCAGGCTGAGGAGCTGCTGCTGGCCGCCTGGTTTCACGACACGGGCTACCTCGACACCTACGATGGCCACGAGTTCAAGGGTATTGACCGCGCCGAAGCCTGGCTGCGCGGGCAGGGGGTAGGGGCCGCGCGCATCGAAGTAATTAAGGGCCTTATCCGCGCCACGCACCGCGACGAGCCGGCCAACACGGAGCTGGAAAAGATGCTCGTCGATGCCGACATGAGCAACCTGGCGGCCGACGATTTTCGGGCCCGCGCCGAGCTCATCCGCACCGAGTGGGAGCTGCGGCTCGACAAATCCTACACCAACGAGGAGTGGGCTGAGCTGCAGCTGGCCTTCATGACGAGCCACAAGTACCACTCGGAGGCCGGCAAGGAGCGCTTCAAAAAAGATTTCAAGAAAAACACCGAGGAGCAGCGCGACATTCTCAAAAAAGCGCAGAAAAAAGCCAAGAAGAAGGAAAAAAAGGCCACCGAAACCTTTGCCGAGCCCAAGCGCGGCATCGAAACCATGTTCCGCACCATGTATTCCAACCACATGAAGCTCTCGGATATGGCCGATAAAAAGGCGGGCATGATGATTCAGCTCAATGCCGTAATTCTTTCTATCATAATTACTTATCTGGGGGCCAAGTCGTCGGTGCTGGCCCCAACGGGTAGTGCCAGCTTCACGCGCAACCCCATTTTGGCCGTGCCGATGGGCGTGCTGCTCATCACGGCGCTGGGCTCGGTAACCTCGGCCATTCTCTCGGCGCAGCCCGACGTTACGAGCTTCAAGTGGCTCAAGAAAAACCCCGCCATCGCCACCAATCGGCGCGTCAACCTCCTGTTTTTCGGGCAGTTCACCAAGCTCAGCCTCCAGCACTTCCAGGAAGGCATGCGCGAGCTGATGCGCCAGAAAGATACCCTTTACACCAACATGGTGACCGACGTGTACTACCTCGGTGAGGTGCTCGACCGCAAGTATAAGCTGCTGCGCGTGAGCTACTCCATCTTTATGGTGGGCCTCATTCTCACGGCGCTCTCCTTCGGCATCGTGCTCGCGTATAAGATGTAGGCACGTTTACGGGCGTAACTTTGGGGCCTGGCTGCGTAGTTCAAGGGATAGAATAGGCGTTTCCTAAACGCTTGATAGCAGTTCGAATCTGCTCGTGGCTACATATGTAATTGGTATAATGCTCTTGCTTCCTGGAAGCAGGAGCATTCTTTTTTAAGTTAAAATATCCTTCTGTTACTTATTCCTGCTTCAGGTGATTGTAAGGAGGAAAAAACCTAGCTTTGCCGCCGCATACGCTACTTTTTTTCCTCCTTACCCCTTTTCCATGAAGCAGTTACTTCGTTACCTGGCCGCGCCGCTGCTGGGTGTTGCGCTTTTGGCCGCCTGCGCCCGCCAGGAGCCTACCCCCAGCCTGGCGGCAGCCATCTCCCTTAGCCAGGATGCGTCGGCGCCCGGCTTTCCCGAGGGCTTCGAAACCGGCACCAAAACGGCCTACACCAGTGGCAGCGTCACGCTCGGCTCGGGCGCCTGGACGCTCAACGACGCGCTCCTCGGCAACACTACCGCCGACGCCAAAACGGGTAGCCAGTCGGCCCGCGTGCGCAACAGCGGCACGCTGAGCATGAACTTCGACCTGAGCGGCGGGGCGGGGGTAGTAACCGTGGGCCATGCCCTCTACGGCACCGACGCCAGCGGCACCTGGGAGCTGTGGGCCTCCGCCAACGGTGGCTCGTCGTACGCCAAGGTGGGCAGCACCATCACCACTAGCAGCACCGCGCTCAGCACGGCCAGCTTTACGGTGAACCTCGCCGGCACCGTGCGCCTGCAAGTGCGTAAAACCGATGGCAGCACCAACCGCCTCAACTTCGATAACATCACGGTCGAGAGCTACGCCGGCACCGGCTCGGGCGGCGGCACCACGCCCCCGCCCAGCACCGGCGGCAAGAAATTCCTGTTTGACGCCAGCCACGCCGAAACGGCCGGCAACGCCGACTGGGTGCTCGACGTGGACGGCGGCGCGGTGCCGCGCTACCCCACCCCGGCCGCCTCGGGCATCACGGCCAGCACGTCGGAAACCTACTGGACGGCCGCCCTCTCCTCGTGGGGCGTGGCCTTGGTGAAGCTCGGCAACTCGGTCGAGAACCTGCCCACGGGCACGGCCATCACCTACGGCAATACTTCTAACCCGCAGGACCTGAGCAACTACAACGTATTTGTGGTGGATGAGCCCAACACGCTCTTCACGGCGGCTGAGAAAACGGCCATCCTCACCTTCGTGAAGAATGGCGGCGGCCTGTTCATGATTTCCGACCACGACGTATCGGACCGCAACAACGACGGGGCCGACTCGCCCGCCATCTGGAACGACCTGATGACCAACAACTCAGTGCAGGCCAACCCTTTCGGCTACAGCATCGCGCTCACCAACATTTCCGAAACGACCAGCAACGTGCTGGCTAGCAGTACCAACGTTATTCTGCACGGCTCGCAGGGCAACGTGACGCAGCTCAAGTTCTCGAACGGCGCTACCATCACCAAAACCAGCGGCTCGGCGGCCGTACCGCTCGTGTGGCAGGGTAGTTCGGCGCAGGGTCTCAGCAATATTATGTGCGCCAGCAGCACCTTCGGCACGGGCCGCGTCTTCTGCATCACCGACTCGTCGCCGGCCGATGATGGCACCGGCAGCCCCGGCAACACCGTGTACCCCGGCTGGACGGAGATTAGCAGCCACGCCCCGCTGCACCTGAACGCCTCGCTCTGGCTGGCCAAGCAGCAGTAGGGGGGTAGGGCATCAAAAAGCCGCCGGTCACGCAAGTGGCCGGCGGCTTTTTTTGATGGCTGCCAATTAAAAACGAACGTCATGCTGAACCTGTCGAAGCATTTCGCGTGCAGCAGTAATTTCTAACGATTGAGATTACTACCCCACGCGAGATGCTTCGACAGGCTCAGCATGACGTGCTTTTTTCAGGCCAGCCTAACTAGTCAAGCCAGGCTAGCGCTTTTGCAGTTGCATTGCCGCGGCCTCATCCAGAAACCAGTCGGCGGGGCCGCTGGCGGGCTCGATGAGCTGGGCTGGGTACTTATCCACGTCGCGCGGTAGCTCTAGTATCTGGTGCACGGCTTCGGCCTTGCCCGCGCCGTAGACCAGGAAAGCCACGGCCCGCGCCTGGTTGATGAGCGGGGCCGTCATGGTGATGCGGTACACTTTTTCCTCGGGCAGCCACACCTCTTCCACGCTCGCCTTGGTTTCGTGCAGCACGGGCGTATTAGGAAAGAGGGAAGCCGTGTGGGCATTGTCGCCAAGGCCCAGCAGCACGAGGTCAAACTCGGCCTTCTCTTCCCCAAAAAATTCCTCCATGTCAATGGCGTACTGAGTGGCTGCCTCCGCCGGAAGCTCGTGACTGGTGTCGACGGCAAACACCTGCGCCGGCCGAATGCCCAGCGGGTCGAGCAGCGTGGTCTTGGCCATCAGGTAGTTGCTGTCGGGCGAGGTCTGGGGCACGTTGCGCTCATCGCCAAAGAAGAAGTAGACCTGCTCCCAGGCCACCTGCTCGTGGTAGGCGGGCGAGGCCAGCAGCTCATACAGCTTTTTAGGCGAGCTGCCGCCCGACAGCGCCACCACGAAGCGCCCCCGCGCCGCCACGGCCCGACTGGCCGCCGCCACAAAATAATCGGCCAAGGCCCGCAAGACTTCGTCGGCAGTTGGAAATATGTGCAAGTTCATGTGCTTATTTTTTGCCGCTCAGCGGAAGCGTAAACCAGTGAAAACCATCCTTGGCTACCAGCGCTTCGGCCGCCTCGGGCCCCCACGAGTCGGCCGAGTAGTTGGGGAAATCCTGGCTGATGCGGTTCTGCCACGAGCTTAGAATCGGCATTACCAGGTCCCAGGCTTCCTCCACCTGGTCGCCGCGCATAAACAGCGTCTGGTCGCCCAGCATCACGTCGAGCAGCAGCGTTTCGTAGGCCTCGGGTGCCTCACTGATGTAGGTGCCCTTGTAGTCAAACACCATGTCCACGGTGTTCAGCATCATGTCCACGCCGGGGCGCTTGGCCTGCACTTGCAGCCGAATGCTCATTTCGGGCTGAATGCTGATAATGAGACGGTTCTGGCGCATCGTCTCGGCCGTTTCGGGCGAGAAGATGAAGTGCGGCACGTCCTTGAACTGAATCGTGATGACCGAGGCCGAGCGGTGCAGGCGCTTGCCGGTGCGCAGGTAAAACGGCACGCCCTGCCAGCGCCAGTTGTCCACGAAAAACTTCACCGCCGCGAAGGTTTCGGTGTTCGACTGCGGGTTGGCGCCGGGCTCCTCGCGGTAGCCGGGCACCTGCTGGCCCTCCAGCCAGCCGGGGCCGTATTGGCCACGCACGGCCTGCTCGCGCACGGTTTCGGGCGTGAAGCGGCGCATGGCGCGCAGCACGTCCACTTTGCGGTCGCGCACTTCTTCGGCCGAGAAGCTCACTGGCGGCTCCATCGCCACAATGCACAATAGCTGCAAGAGGTGGTTCTGAATCATGTCGCGCAACGCGCCCGAGCCGTCGTAGTAGCCCGTGCGCTCGCCTACCCCCAGGCTTTCGGTCACCGATATCTGCACGTGCTCAATGCTGTTGCGGTTCCAGAGCGGCTCCATAATGGCGTTCGCGAAGCGGAAAGCCATGATGTTCTGCACCGTTTCCTTGCCCAAATAGTGGTCGATGCGGTAAATCTGCTTTTCCCGAAAGATGCGGCCCAGCAGCGCGTTCAGCTCCTTGGCCGATTCCAGGTCGTGGCCAAACGGCTTCTCAATCACGATGCGCGTGCGCTCGGCATCCTCCGTGAGGCCGGCCTTGGCCAGGTTTTCGGCGATGATGGGGAAGAAGTTGGGCGCCACCGCCAGGTAGTAAATCACGTTGGCCGAGGCCTTCCAGTCGCCTTCCAGCACCTTAATTTTCTTGCCGAAATCCTTGTAGGTCTTCGCGTCCTGCACGTCGGCCGCCTGGTAGTAGATGTTGGGCGCGAAGCCCTGCCACTGCTCGTCGGTGACCTTGCCGCTGCGCGAAAACTCGTTCACATCGTTCAGCATCCGGCCCCGAAACTCGTCGTCGGTGAGCTTGGTGCGGCCCGTGCCGATGAAGGCGAAGTGCGCCGGCAGCCAGCCTTCCAGGTACAGATTATAAAGGGCTGGGGCCAGCTTGCGGGCGTTCAAATCGCCGGTGCCGCCAAAAATGACGAAGACGGTCGGCTGGGTTTTTAAGAGCGCGTTCATTTACAGCTTCGGGTTAGTAAGCTCCTCGTTCGACTGCTTGGTGCCGGGCACGGGGGGGGTAGCGGGCTTTTGGTTGGCCTCGGGGCCGGCGGGCGACTCCACTTTGTCGCGCAAGCCGGTCCACTGCGTGTGGAAAACACCTTCTTTGCCAATCAGCTCGTAGGTGTGCGCCCCAAAGTAGTCGCGCTGCGCCTGAATGAGATTGGAGGGCAGCCGCGCCGTGCGGAAGGCGTCGAAGTAGCCCAGCGAGGCCGTGTAGGCTGGCAGGGCCTGCCCCGCCAGCACGGCCGCCGCGATAATGCTGCGCGCGCCGCCGGCGCTGCCCTGCACCAGCTCCTGCACCTTACCATCCAAGAGCAAGTGGGCCAGGTTGTTGTCGTGCTCGAAGGCGTTGTAGATATCGTTGAGGAACGTGGAGCGGATAATGCAGCCGCCGCGCCAGATTTTGGCGATGGTGGCCAGGTGCAAGTCGTACTTAAACTCCTCCGAGGCCTTAGCCAGCATGTGCATGCCCTGGGCGTAGCTCATTATCATGCTGAAGTAGAAAGCCTGCTCCAACTGCTGGAGCAACTCTTCCTTATCGCCGGCCAGGTGCCCGGCCGCGGGGCCATACTGCTGGGCCAGCCGCACGCGCAGGTCCTTGTACTTGGATAAGTCGCGCATCGACACGGCCGCGTCTACGGTCGGGATGGGCGCCTGCAAGTCCATCGCCACCTGTGAGGTCCACTTGCCGGTGCCCTTGGCGCGGGCCTCGTCCTTAATGTCGTCGAGCAGCAGGTGGTCGGTATCGGGCGCGTCGAAGGCGAAAATATCCTTGGTGATATCGACCAGGAAAGACTGTAAGCGGCCTTCGTTCCACCGCGTAAACACCTGGCCGATGGCCGCGTTGTCCAGGCCCAGGCCGTTTTTCAGCAGGCCGTAGGTTTCGGCCAGCAGCTCCATCAGGCCGTATTCGATGCCGTTGTGCACCATTTTCACAAAGTGGCCGGCCGCGCCGGGGCCCATGTAGGCCACGCAGGGTGCCCCATCGACGTGGGCCGCGATGGCCTCAAACACCGGCTGCATGGTGGCGTAGGCGTCCTTGTCGCCGCCCGGCATCATGCTAGGGCCGAAGCGGGCGCCTTCTTCGCCACCGCTCACGCCCATGCCGAAGAAGTGGAAGCCCTTAGTAGACAGGTCTTTGGCCCGGCGCTCGGTGTCGGTGAAGTGCGAGTTGCCGCCGTCAATCAAAATATCGCCGGGGCTCAGCAGCGGCAGCATATCGGCAATCACGCTATCAACAATGGCGCCGGCGGGCACCAGCATCATAATGGCGCGGGGCGTTTTAATGCTTTGCACGAAGGCCTGGGGGTCGGTAAAGCCCTTGACGGGCTTGCCCTGGCCTTCCTGGCCCAGCAGGTCTACCTGCTTCTGGTTTTTATCGTAGCCGGCTACTGCAAAGCCGTGGTCTGCCATGTTCAGCAGCAGGTTGCGGCCCATCGTGCCGAGGCCAATCATGCCGAATGCGTAGTCCGTGGGGGTGTCGCTCATCGTGCGAGGGGGTAGGGGTGAAGGCACAAAGGAAGGGTATACGCGAAAAAGCGCGGCGGGCTGCCCCCGAAAAACCGGTGAAACAACTTCTACCTAAGCAGCGGCCCCCGCGTATGCTTCAAGAGTACACCTCGCGATTGGTTTTGAAAATGCTTACTACCCCTCACCTTTTGCGCGGGCTGGCCGCCCTGCTGCTACCGCTGCTGGCCGCGCAGGCCGCCCTACCCCCCGGCCTGGCCGCCACGCTGCGGGCCAGCCGCTGGCAGCACCGCCTGCTGCTCATCGGGGCGCCCACGGCTGGGCAGGCCGATTTTCAAACGCAAAAGAAATTGCTGGCCGCCGCTGCCTCGGGCCTGGCCGAGCGCGATTTTCAGGTGGTAGAAGTGCCCTACGACCAGCTCACGCCCGCCGACCGCCAGTGCTGGACGCGGCAGCTGGGCCAGCCGCTGGCGGGCTTTCGGGCAGTGCTCATCGGCAAAGACGGCGGCGTGAAACAGGTGAGTGCGCGCCCCCTACCCCCCGCCGACCTCTTCAACACCGTGGATACAATGCCCATGCGCCGAGCGGAAATGCGCGGGAAGTAGGGGCAAGCCCCGCACCCTACCCCACCAGCACGGCGTCGCTGGCCGCGATTTCTTCCAGAATGGCGTACACATCAGCGCCGTTTTCGGCGTCGACCAGGCGGGTGCGCCACTGCTTGGCGCCTTCTAACCCTCTGAAGTAGTGGGCATAGTGACGGCGCATTTCGAAAATGCCGGCCTTGGGGCCCTTCCACTCCAGGCTTTTATCGAAGTGCATGCGGCACATAGCGATGCGCTCTTCCAGCGTGGGCGGGGCCAGGTGCTGGCCGGTGGCCACGAAGTGCTTCACTTCCCGAAAAATCCAGGGGTAGCCAATGGCGGCGCGCCCAATCATGACGCCATCCACGCCGTAGCGGTTTTTGTAGGTGAGCGCCTTTTCGGGCGAGTCGATGTCGCCGTTGCCAAAAATGGGGATTTTGATGCGCGAGTTTTCCTTGATTTTGGCGATGAGGCGCCAATCGGCCTCACCCTTGTAGAGCTGCACGCGGGTGCGGCCGTGCACCGTAAGGGCCTCAATGCCTACGTCTTGCAGGCGCTCGGCCACTTCCTCCACGTTCAGGGTGTCGAGGTCCCAGCCCAGGCGGGTTTTCACGGTCACGGGCAGGTGCGTGTTGCGGACCACGGCGGCGGTCATGGCCACCATCTTGGGCACGTCGCGCAGCAGGGCCGCGCCCGCGCCGCGCAGGGCCACCTGCTTCACCGGGCAGCCGTAGTTGATGTCGATGAGGTCGGGCCCGGCCTCGGTGCTGATAGCCGCGCACTCGCCCATCGTATCCACATCGGAGCCAAACAGCTGAATACCGATAGGCCGCTCGTAGTCAAATACATCGAGCTTCTGCCGGCTCTTGGCCGCCGCCCGGATGAGGCCCTCGCTCGAAATGAACTCGGTGTACATCAGGTCGGCGCCGTTGGCCTTGCACACGGCCCGGAAGGGCGGGTCGCTCACGTCCTCCATCGGAGCGAGCAGCAGCGGGAAGTCGGGGAGCTGGATGTTACGGATGTTGACCACTGATTAGCGCGGATTTAAACGGGTTTCACGGATTTTGTAGACGGCGTGGGCGGTTACTATAATCGTTCGCAATGACAGCCGATTATAGCAAGCAAGAGATGACAGCGCTCGCCACCGAGAATTTATTACGCAAATTTACACCCCCTTGAACACCGTCGCCCTTATGAATGGTTTAGCGCCTCGCCCTGCCCGCCGCCCCGCGCCGCCCCCGCACCCCGCCGTGCAGCTGCTCATCTTGCTGGGCCTGGCGGTGGTGGGGCTAAGCCTGGCCAGCCTGCTGGCGCTGGGGCTGGCCAGCGGGCTCTACGGCGTGTCGATGGCGCAGTTTGGCCTGCTGGCCACCGCGCCCGAGAAGTTTGCGCACGGCTGGGACGTGCTGATGCTCTACCAGGGGCTGTCGCTGGCGGGGGCGGGGGCAGGGGTGGCCCTGCTGCCGCTGCTGCTGCGGCAGTCGGTGGCCGGCTACTTCTCCTGGCGCCCGCTGGGGGCGGCGTGGTGGCCGGCGGCGGCCGGGCTGGTGATTATCTGCTCGGTGCCGTTTTTGTCGGCGCTGGTGGCCTGGAACGCGGGCGTGCATTTCCCTACCCCCCTGCACGCCTTCGAGCTGTGGGCCCGCGACAAGGAAGACCAAGCTGCCGGCCTCACCAAGTTTCTGACCGATTTTAACTCGCCCGGCCGGCTTGTGGTGGGCCTCGTGGTCATTGCCATCGTGCCGGCTATGGCCGAGGAGCTGGTGTTTCGGGGCGGCGTGCAGCGCAACCTAGTGGCGTGGTTTGGGTCGCGGCACGTGGGGGTGTGGCTGGCGGCGGCCATTTTTTCGGCCATTCACGTGCAGTTTTTTGGGTTCGTGCCGCGCTTTGTGCTGGGGCTGGTGCTGGGCTATTTGTACGAGTGGAGCGGCAATATCCTGGTGTCGATGGCCGCGCACTTCACCCAGAATGCCTTTCAGCTCATCCTACTCTACCTGGCACAGGGCAAGCACCTGCCCGCGTCTTTCGACCCCGACTCGACGCAGCCTTTGCCCTGGCCGCCCGTCCTGTTGTCGGCCGTGCTCACGGCGGGGCTGCTCTACTGGCTGCACCAGCGCTGGGCGGCCGGCCGCCCTACCCCCTCGCCCGCCCTTGATGCTGCCCCAACTAGCGAGCGGCGCCTGCCCTAAGCTTTTCCACCCTGGGCGCCCGCGCCCTAGATACTGCCCGATTTGAACCCCGACGCGCTCCCTACCCCCCCCGACGATACGCAACCTAAAAAAGGGCCTAGTAACCTGCGCCTGCGCGCTATCTGGGGGGCGCTGGCGGCGGCGCTGCTCATCGCGTGCACCTTCGGCGGGCCCATCTCGTTCGGGCTGTTCTTTGCCGCCGTGCAGGCCGTGATGCTCAAGGAGTTCTATCGGATAATGCGGGCGAGTGGGTATCGGCCGGCGAGTTGGACGGGCGGAATTATGGGGGTAGCAATTTTTGCGGCATTGTATTTTGTCAAAAGCTACTTTGTCTATGCAGGGTGGTTAGGTTGGCCTACGGGTTGGACCATTTATCCACCTTTATCGGCGTTGCCCCAAGCAATTCCAGGTCAACCTTCTGGTTGGCTATCAGCTTATGTTGCAGTACTTTCTGTTTATACTTGGATTGCGGCGGCTATCCTGCTGCTAGTGACCCTGACAATTCGGGAAATAGTGCTGTGGCCTACCCACGGCCAGCCTTTCGCTAACATCGGCACGACAATTATTGGCTTGTTCTACATCAGCTTGCCGATGGCTTTGCTCAATTTGATAGCCTTTGGCTCCGGTCACTTCGAGCCCGGTCGCGTTTTCTGCCTCATCCTCTTCATCTGGGCGGCCGATACCGGGGCGTATTTCGCGGGCAAAAACTTTGGCAAGCACAAGCTGGCGCCCAGCATTTCGCCCGGCAAAACCTGGGAGGGTTGGGCCGGCGGCGCGGCGCTCGCGCTGGCTACGGGCTGGGCGGCGGGCTACTTCCTGCCCGATATTCCGCTGAGCCACCGGCTGGTGGCGGCGGGGGTAGTGGCCGTGTTTGGCCCGCTCGGCGACCTGGCCGAGTCGATGCTCAAGCGCAGCGCGGGCGTGAAGGACTCGGGCACTTTTCTGCCCGGCCACGGCGGCCTGCTCGACCGCTTCGACGCTTTTTTATTGGTGCTGCCGGTGCTGGCGCTGCTGCAAGTGCTTTTTGGGTAAGGTTTTTGGTGCGAGGGGTAGGGCAATGAGGCGAAGCAAGCGCAACAGAGAGAGCCGTTCAGTTAGCGTTTCAGTAGTGGGCAGGTGGGGTAGGCCATTCGGGTTATTATGGTGGTCTACCCCACCTGCCAACTACCAAAGCACTACCTTTGCGGCGCTTTTTCGTAAGCACCCGCATCTTCCCCATCCCACCCACCCTTCACCATTTCCCCCTTCACATGGCAGCCACCACTGTGTATAAAGAGCCCGCCCCGCGGGTTGAAAATACCGAAAATCCCCTGGAATCGATGATGTCGCGCTTTAATATCGCGGCCGAAATTCTAGGCCTCGACGATACTTCTTACGAAGTACTTAAAGCCCCCGATAAACAGGTTATCGTGCACATGCCCGTGATGATGGACGATGGCAAGGTGCAGGTGTTTGAGGGCTACCGGGTGGTGCACAACACCATCTTGGGCCCCAGCAAAGGCGGCATTCGCTACGATAAGAACGTGAACCTCGACGAGGTAAAAGCCCTCGCCGCCTGGATGACCTGGAAGTGCGCCGTGGTAGATATTCCTTACGGCGGCGCCAAGGGCGGCATTATTTGCGACCCGACCACCATGAGCGTGGGCGAGCTGGAGCGCCTCACCCGCGCCTACACCGTGAGCATGAAGGACGTATTTGGCCCCGACCGCGACATTCCGGCCCCCGACATGGGCACCGGCCCGCGCGAAATGGCCTGGATTATGGATGAATACTCGAAGGCCGTGGGCCAGACCGCCTCGGCCGTCGTCACGGGTAAGCCCTTGGTAATGGGGGGCTCGCTGGGCCGCACCGAGGCCACTGGCCGCGGCGTAATGGTGTCGTGCCTGGCCGCCATGAGCAAGCTGGACATGAAGGTGGAGGAAACTTCCGTGGCCATTCAGGGCTTCGGCAACGTGGGCTCCTGGACGGCCAAGCTGCTGTTTGACAAAGGCCTGACGATAAAGGGCGTTTCCGATATTTCGGGCGCGTATTGGAACGACAACGGCATCAATATCGACGAGGCTCTTGCCTACAAAAACGCCCACGGCGGCCGCCTCGAAGGCTTTGAAGGCGCCGTGCCGATGGACCCCACCAAGCTGCTGACTTCGGCCGTGGACGTGATTGTGCCCGCCGCCGTGGAGGACGTTATCACTGAGCACAATGCGCCCCACATTCAGGCCAAGCTGATTGTGGAAGGTGCCAACGGCCCGACCTCGGCCTCCGCCGACCCGATTATCTACGCGAAAGGTATTTCAGTGGTGCCCGACATCCTGGCCAACTCGGGCGGCGTGACGGTGAGCTACTTCGAGTGGGTGCAGAACAAGCAGGGCTTCAAGTGGAGCCTCGACATGGTGACCGAGCGCGCCGACCGCATTATGACCGAGGCGTTTGAGAAGGTGTACGAGGTGAGCCAGAAGTACAATATCTCGCTGCGCATCGCCGCCTACGTGGTAGCCATCGACAAAGTAGCCCAGACGTATAAGTACCGCGGCGGCTACTAGGACCACTGATTAGCGCGGATTTTAACGGATTTCACGGATTTTGTGGACGATTACCGGTTTGGTCCTCTCTTGGGGGGTAAGCCGGTAATTGTTCGTTTTTGTGGAAGACGTTGGCAACTGTTGCCGTTAACTTGCGTGTTAGTTAGGTGAATACCGAGGACGATTTAATCATCCACAAAATTCGTGAAATCCGTTAAAATCCGCGCTAATCAGTGATTAAGATACATAAAGAAGGCCGCCGCATCCTGTTCGTGACGCTGCTGGTGCTGCTGGCCCTCAACCTACTGCTGAGCCGCTACAACGGCCCCAACGTGGTATTCAACCGCATTTTTGCGGGTGCCTCGGTAGTGGCATTTTTGCTGCTGCTCCAGTTCTTCCGCTCACCCTTCCGACGCTTGCTCACCCACGAAGACTTGCTGCTGGCCCCGGCCGATGGCAAGGTGGTTGTGATTGAGGAAGTGTTTGAGCCCGAGTACTTTGAAGATGCCCGCCGGCAAATTAGCGTGTTTATGTCGCCCATCAACGTGCACATTACCCGCAACCCAGTGTCGGGTATCGTTAAGTATTTCAAGTATCATCCCGGCCAGTACCTGGTGGCCTGGCACCCCAAAAGCAGCACCCAAAACGAGCGCACCACGGTGGTGGTGGAAAGCGATGCCGGCCCACTAGTTCTCTTTCGGCAGATTGCCGGGGCTATGGCCCGCCGCATTGTGTGGTACGTGAACGAGGGCGACGAAGTGAGCCAGGGGGAAGAGTTTGGCTTCATTAAATTCGGCTCTCGCGTGGATATTTTCGTGCCCCTCAGCGCCGAGATTAAAGTAGAGCTGGGCCAAAAAGTGAAGGGCGGCGAAACCGTGCTCTGCCAGCTGGTGGATTAGCCAGCTGAGAACAGCCATAGGTTAAAAGAGCCCGGCCGCGCTTTTCGCGGCCGGGCTCTTTTTATTTGGCTTGCTGCTTCATCAGCTGCGCCGCGCCCGGAATGTATGATACCAGCAGGCCCAGCCCCATCATGACGACGAAGCAGATGACCAGTGGCACCAGCCAGCCGCGCGGCTGAAACTCATGAGTGCCCACGTAGCGCGGCCAAAACCACAGAATGTAGACCAGAATAGCCGGCAGATTGAGCAGCGATACAAACAGCCGGCTCAAGTTGTATGACTTCATGAACTGGTTGACTACCAGCGCTTCGCCAACTAGGTAAGCCAGTACGAACGCAGCCAGCATCCAAATGGCCCGCGTGTTTTTCAGGCGCCGCATATTGATGGCCAGCAGCACCGCGCCCGTTAAAATAGTATTGAAGAGCACCGAAAACAGCACGATAACGCCCGGCGTGTACAGCGCCGGCTGCTCATCTAAGGGTAGGGCGGCCGCCTCAGCGGGCGTGGGCTGGCTGCGCTGCGCAGTGGCGGCGGCCTGCTGCACCGCTGCTTCGAGCTGCGGGCGCAGGGTTTCCTCCTCGGGGGCAGGCTGGCCGCGCTGCCGCAGCTCGGCCAGCGCGGCCAGCACGGCCTCCTCGCGGTATTGCACGTAGCCCGTTACGTACTGGCGCAGGTCAGCAGCAGTTTTGAGCGCCATCTTGGCCGCGTAATCTTCCATAGGTAATGAGCAATGAGCAATGAGTAGTGAACAAGGGATACGCGCATATCGGAGGCTAGGCCGACACTTGCTCACTGCTCACTGCTCATTGTAAAACTGTGAAAGGGCCGCCCCCACCCGGTATACATCCTCAAACGAATTATACAGCGGTACGGGTGCGAGGCGGATGACGTTGGGCTCGCGCCAGTCGGCCACTACCCCCCGCGCGGCCAGGAAGTCGAACAGTTCGCGCCCGCGCTCGTGCACCAGCAGCGAAAGCTGGCAGCCCCGTTCGGCCGGGTTGGCGGGGGTAATAATCTCGAGCCGGCTGGTGGGCAAGCCAAGGTTATGGATAAGAAACTCGAGGTAGCCGGTCAGCTTTTGGCTTTTGGTGCGCAGCACGCCTACCCCCCCCGCCCGGTCGAAGAGGTCGAGGTTGACGCGGTGCACGGCCATCGGCAGCACTTGCCCGCACGAGAGCTGCCAGCCCGCCGCGCCCGCCGCCGGCCGGAAGCCCTTCTTCATCTGGAAGCGTTCGGCCGGGTCGTTGCCCCACCAGCCGGCCAGCCGCAGCAAGCCGGGCTGGTGGGCAAAGCGCTCGTGCACAAACACGCCCGACGTGCCGCCCGGCCCCGAATTGAGGTACTTATAAGTGCACCAGCAGGCAAAGTCCACGTCCCAGTCGTGCAGGTGCAGCACCACATTGCCGGCCGCGTGGGCCAGGTCGAAGCCCACTTTGGCCCCCACCCCGTGCCCCGCCCGCGTAATGGCCGCCATATCAAACACCTGTCCCGTGTAGTAATTAATGCCCCCAAAAATGACCGTGGCCAGTGAGTCGCCCAGCTCCGCAATCTTCGCCTCAATGTCTGCGGTGCGCAGGGTGTGCTCGCCGGGCCGGGGCTGCATTTCCACGATGGCCTCGTCCGGGTCGAGGCCGTGCAGACGGGCCTGGGTTTCGAGCGCGTACTGGTCCGAAGGGAATGCGCCGCCTTCCATCAGCACCTTGTAGCGGGTGGGGGTAGGCTGGTAAAAAGAAATGAGCAGCAGGTGCAAATTTACCGTCAGCGTGTTCATTATCACTACCTCCAGGGGCCGGGCGCCCACCACGCGGGCGGCTGGCTCGGCCAGGGCATCCTGGTAGTGCATCCAGGGCGACTCGCCGTGGAAGTGGCCCTCCACCGCCTTGGTTTCCCAGGCCTGAAACTCGGCCTCCACGGCGGCGCGGGCGGCGCGGGGCAGCAGCCCCAGCGAATTGCCGCAGAAATACGCCACCGGCTGCCCATCGGGCCCCGGCGGAAAGTGAAACTCCTGGCGGAAAGTTTTTAACGGGTCGGCCGCATCCTGGGCAGTGGCAAAAGCGAGTGACGTATCGTAGGTCATAAAGGGTGGGGTAGGGCGAAGCATTCCGCAAAAATCGGCAGAAATAACCAGCTTAACGTACACTACCGGCCGGCGGGGAAGGCAAGCGGCCGGTAGCGTGCGGCAGAAACAGCGCCAGCCGCGCAAAAGCACGTCCTGCCAAAGTGCCCGGCTTCTTCCGGCCGCTCCAAGTAGCTTGCTTAGCGAGGCAGTAAGAAACGTGAGTACACTTCAGCAGGACGTGCTGCTACCGTTCGAGCAGTGGCGATACTGGCGCCAGTTCGCCAAGCTACACCTTTTCTACCACCATTGCCACGCCCTGGCCCACGCCCACGCACATAGCCACCAGGCCGTAGCGCACGCCCTCGCGGCGCTGCATTTCGTGCACCAGCGTAGCCACGATGCGCGCGCCGCTGGAGCCCAGCGGGTGGCCCATCGCGATGGAGCCGCCGTTCACGTTCAGCTTGGCCACGTCAATGCCCAGCTCGCGCACCACGGCCACGCTCTGCGAAGCAAAGGCCTCGTTGATTTCCAGGAGGTCCATGTCGGCCAGGGTAAGCTGCGCGCGCTCCAATGCTTTGCGGATAGCCGGCACCGGGCCCATGCCCATCACGGACGGGTCGACGCCCGCCACGGCCGAGGAAATAACGCGCACCATCGGCTTGAGGTTGTAGCGCGCCAGGGCGTCGTCGCTCACCAGTAGGGCCGCGGCGGCCCCGTCGTTGATGCCCGCCGAGTTGCCGGCCGTCACGGTGCCGCCGTCGGGCTGGAAGGCGGGTTTGAGGGTCGCCAGCTTTTCGAGGGTCGAGACGCGGGGCTGCTCGTCGGTGTCAAACAGGGCCGTGTCGCCCTTGGGCTGGGGTAGGAACACGGGTACCAGCTCCTTGCGGAAGCGGCCTTTTTCGGCGGCGCGGTGATACTTGCGCTGGCTTTCGAAGGCAAAGAAATCCTGGTCCTCGCGGCTAATGTTGTACTGCTTGGCCACGTTCTCGGCCGTGTCACCCATCGTGTAGGGGTAGTGGTCGCGGGCCAGGCGCTGGTTCACGAAGCGCCAGCCCAGGGTGGTGTCGTGGGCCATAAAATCGCGGGCAAAGGCCGTCGACGACTTGGCCATCACGAAGGGCGCGCGGGTCATGCTTTCGGCTCCGCCGGCCAGGTACACGTCGCCCTCGCCGCACTTAATGGCGTGAAAAGCATCTACGATGCTCTGCAAGCCGCTGGCACACAGTCGGTTTACGGTGGTGCCGGGTACCGTTACGGGCAGGCCGGCCAGCAGGGCGGCCATGCGGGCCACGTTGCGGTTGTCCTCGCCACTCTGGTTGGCGGCGCCCATAATGACGTCTTCCACCGCGTTTTTGTCGAGGCTGGGGTTGCGGCGCAGCAGCTCCCGCAGCACGAGCGCGGCCAGGTCGTCGGGGCGAACGCTGCTGAGCGCACCGCCAAATTTTCCAATCGGGGTGCGCACGGCATCCACGATATACACATTGGGCATTCTGCTGGTATCGTTGGGGCGAAGCGAGTCCGCCGGTTGGGGGCTAATTTTGGCCTGGCTACGCGCGCGGGCGCGGGCCTTTTTCACAACCGCAAAGATGATACAAAGAATTCAAAGCGTTTTTCTGCTGCTGCTGGCTCTGTGCATGCTCAGCCTGGTGGCCCTACCCCTGTGGCACAAAGCCGACTGTCTTACCCATCAAGAATTAACCCTTACCGCTTTTGGCTTCGACGCGGCCAACCTGCCCAAGCCTGCCTCGCCTGGCCCGGTGTGGGTAATCGCGGTGCTGGCCCTGGCCTCGGCCGCGCTGGCGGCCTACGAGATTTTTCAGTTTCGCAAGCGCTTCACGCAGCTCAAGCTGGGCGCGGCCAATATTCTGCTCATCATTGCCACGTTTGGGGCCGCGTTTTTCTTCTCCAATCAAGGGGAGCTGTTGCTGAACCCCAAGCTGGAGGGCAAGTTCGAGCCCGCGTTTTACCTCCCTACCCTGGCCCTGATGCTCAACTTGCTGGCTACCCGCTTCATCCGGCGCGACGAGCAGTTCGTGCGCCGCAACTACGACCGCCTGCGCTAAAAACCACCGGCGCGCCTGGCAACAAAAAGCCCCGGCTGCTCTTGGCGGCCGGGGTTTTCTATGCAGTGTGAAAGAGATAGTTTGGGTTAATTCTGGGGCTGGCCAATCAGCTGGCGCAGCGTGCGGGCACTGGAAGGAAATTGCAGCGCTTCGTACACGCGCTCAAAGTTTTGCGGGTCGCTCACGTGGGCATAGCCGAAGCGGCCCAACTCAATGCGCGACTCGTCGTGGGTGAAGGTCTTGACCAGCTCGGCCAGCTCGTCGGCGCGCAGGCTGCTTTCGGCCAGGGCATCGGTGGCGGTGCGCAGCCGCTCGGCATCGGTGGGGCGCTGGCGCAGGTCCTGGGCCAGCTCGGCCACGTCGGCCGGGGCGAGGGGGGGTAGGCCGGCCGCGCCGGTTGGCGCGGGGTAGCCACCGTCGTTGGGGTAGGCACCGGGGGCATTGTTGTAGCCGCCCTGGCCATTATGCTGGTCGTAGCCGCCCGGCTGCGTGGGGGCCGCGTAGCCACC
>CAZZWL010000021.1:31516-48710 GCA_964657755.1 uncultured Rhodanobacter sp. | reverse complement strand
TGCTGAGCCTGTCGAAGCATCTCTACCACGCCGTTGGGTTACTAATCTAACGGCGTGGTAGAGATGCTTCGACAAGCTCAGCATGACGTTCTTTTTTTGAAAAAAATACTTATCTACAGACGATAACAACGCTACTTATCAGTCAGCATAATCCGCTTCGTCAGCTCGCCCACGCGCAGCTCAAACTCGCCGGGCTCCAGCACCGGCTGGCCGGTGGGGCCGGTGTAGCTCAGCTCGCGCAAGGGCAGGGTGAAGGTAACGGTCCGGGTTTCGCCGGGCTTGAGGTTAATCTTGTCGAAGCGGCGCAGGCGGCGCATGTCGGGCGCTACCTGGCTGGCGGCCAGGTCCGACGAGTACAGGTGCACGGCCTCCTTGCCCTCGCGCGAGCCGGTGTTTGTCACCTGTACCGTCACGGTTACCTGGTCGGCGGCCGCGAAAGTGGTTTTATCTACTGATAAGTTGCTGTATTTGAACGTAGTGTAGCTCAGGCCCTCGCCAAAGCGGTACTGCGGGTTGAAGTCGGCCGCGTAGTCGTACGAGCCCGCGGCGGCCTTCTGCTCCTCCGAATACTTGTGGATGTAGCCCACCAGCGAGTTGGGGTAGCGGGGGTAGGTGTAGGGCAATTTGCCCGACGGGTTCACGTCGCCCCACAAGATATCGGCCAGCGCGTCGCCCCCAAAGTTGCTGGGCAGATACGTCTGCACCACCGCCTTCATGCCCGGCTCGAAGCGACTGATGAGGCGCGGCCGGCCTTCATTCAGCACTAGCACCACGGGCTTGCCGGTGGCGGCCAGGCGCTGGGCCAGCTGGGTTTGCAGGTCGCTCAGGTACAGGTCGTTGAGGTCACCGGGCTTTTCGGCGTAGCTGTTTTCGCCCAGGCACAGCAACACCACGTCGGCCTGCGCGGCGGCGGCCACGGCCTCCTCCAGGCGGTCGGCCTGCTCGTCGTAGTACTTGGCGTTGGGGCCGGTGCCGTAGCTCACGCCGGGCACGTAGCGCACGTGGTCGGCCCCGATTTTGTGCTGCACCGCCTCCAGAATGGTGTTGTACTGGCTCGTGAATTCCTCCGCTTTGGCGCCCTGCCACGAGTAGCTCCAGCCGCCGTTGAGGGTGCGCATCGAGTTGGCGTTGGGGCCGGTCACGAGCACCTTCGCCGTTTTGGCGAGGGGTAGGAGGTTATCCTGGTTTTTGAGCAGCGTAATGGCCTCGGCCGCCGTCTGGTACGAGGCGCGGGTAAACTCGGCGCTGCCGAAAAGCGGGTAATCCTGGGGGTTCGTCACGGGGTGCTCAAACAAGCCCAGCTCCACTTTCACGCGCAGAATGCGGCGCACGGCATCGTCCACGCGGCTCTGGGGCACCTGGCCCTCCTGCACCAGCTCGGTGAGGCCCTTGCAGAAGGTTTCGTACTGATACGGTACCATCGACATGTCAATGCCCGCGTTGATGGCCATTTTAATGGCTTCCTTGGGCGAGGCGGCCAAATGGTCGCGGCTGTAGAGGTTCTCAATGTCCTGCCAGTCGGTCACGAGCAGGCCCTTAAAGCCCATTTTTTCCTTCAGCAGCGTGGTCAGCAGGGCGTGGTTGGCGTGCATCGGCACCCCGTTTATCAGCCCCGAGTTTATCATCATGGTGTGCGCCCCGGCCTCGATGGCGGCCCGGAAAGCCGGCCAGTGGTACTCCAACAGCGACTCGTCCGAGATAATGGAATTCGTGCGGTCCTTACCCGATTGCGGCACCTGGTAGCCCATAAAGTGCTTGATACTGGCCGCCACGTGCACCGGGTTGCCGATGTCGTTGGCCTCGCCCTCGTAGCCCTTCACCACCTGGCGGCCCAGCTCGGCGCCCAAATACGGGTCCTCGCCAAACGTCTCCCACAGCCGCGGCGAGCGCGGGTCGGAGCCCAGGTCGAGGACCGGCGAAAAGGCCCACGGAATGCTGCTGGCCCGCGTTTCGTAGGCCGTAATCTCGGCCCCGCGCCGCACCAGCGCCCGGTTGCGGCTGGCCGCCTGCGCTATCTCCTGCGGAAAAAAAGTGGCCCCGGTCGTGTAGGTTTCGCCGTGAATGGCGTCGATACCATACAGCATCGGAATCTTGAGCCGGTCCTGCAAGGCCACGGCCTGCATCTGCTGCTGCAAGCCATACCACACGGCCGGCGTGCACGCCCGGTCGTCGGTCGAGTTGATAACCGAGCCCACGTGGTAGGTCACCAGCGCATCGCGTAGCCGGGCCTCGTCGAGGCTAAAGGGCGAGTCGCTGGCGTAGCGGCTTTTGCCTTTGGCCACCACGGCCAGGGTTACCTGGGTCATCTGGCCCACTTTTTCGGCCAGCGTCATCTGGCCCAGCAGGGCCTCCACGCGGCGGTCAACCTCGGCGGGGGGGGTAGGGACGTAGGCGCGGGCTTTGGCCGGCCGGGCGGTCTTGGGAGCTTTTTGGGCGTGCGTGGCGCAGGTACCGGCCAGCAGCAAAGCTGCCAGGCCGAGGGTGCGAGAAGTAGGCATGAATCGGGGCTAAAAGGGGAGGTTTTTTAGCCGGTAAAGAACGGGATGAGCGGAAGCGGGGCGTTAATTGGTTTTTGCCAAAAGCTGGTTACGGTGCGAGTGGCCCGCGCCTATCCCCCTAATTCACCACGTACGTCGCCATCGAGTGAGGCAAGCTCGTGGTGGCCGCTGCCTGGCCCTTTATCCAGAGCTGAAACTGCTGGGGCTTGTCGCCGCTGTTCATCACCACCACGGCCACCTTGCCGTCGGGGTTTTGGAAGGCAGTGGCCTGTAGCCAGTCGCGGTTGGTAGTGGTGGCCAGGCGCTTAGCACCGGGCTTGATGAACTTCGAGAAGTGCCCGATGTAGTAGTAGGCGTTGGTGTAGATGAGCTTGCCGGTGCGCGTGTCGGCGATGATGGGCGCGAAGCAGAAGTTGCCCACGTGGTTGGGGCCGCCGGTCTGGTCGAGCAGCACGTTCCAGTCGGTCCAGCCCACGGTGCCGGCGTTGAAGTCGTTCACCATAGAGTTGCCGTAGCGCTCGCCCAGCCGCCAGTCGTTCACCTGGTCAAACTTAAAGCTCTCCACGCAGCCTTCCGTGAACATCAAATTAGTGTTCGGAAACGCCTCCTTCACCCGGCGCTCGTTGTCGAATAGCGGGCCGCTGGTGGTCCAGGTTTCGTACCAGTGGTAGCCGATGCCCCACACGTACTTGGCGGCCGCCGGGTCGTCGAGCACGGTGCTGGCGCGCTGATACATGAGGTCGCGGTTGTGGTCCCAGGCAATGAGCTTTTTATCGCCCATGCCGCCTTTGGCCAGCGTCGGCCCGAGGTATTCTTTGATGAAATCGCGCTCCTCCTCGGCCGTGTACAGGCAGGATTCCCACTTCTGGGTGGCCATTTCCTCGTTCTGCACCGTGAGACCCCAAATTGGGATGCCCTGCTTTTCGTAGGCCTCGATAAACTTGACGTAATAATCAGCCCAGGGCTGCCGAAACTCGGGCAGCAGCTTGCCGCCGTGCAGCAGGTCGTGGTTGGTTTTCATGAATGCCGGCGGCGTCCAGGGGCTCACAAACATCGTGAGCTTGCCGCCCGCCGCCGCCGTGGCCTGCTTGATGAATGGGATGCGATACTGCTCATCATGCTTCACGCTGAAGCTCGTGAGCTTGGCATCGCCTTCTTTTACATAGGTGTAGCTGGCGCTCGAAAAGTCGCAGCTGCCGATGCTGGTGCGCGCCAGCGTGTAGCCAATGCCCGCCGTGGGGCTGTAGTAGGCCTGCATAAACTCCTGCTGCTGGGCCTTGGGCAGCTTGAAAAACGTTTCGGCCGCCGCGTCCGTCAGCGCCCCGCCGATGCCGAGCAGCGTCTGAAACTGGTGGCCGGGGTCCACGAATACGCACACCTGCGTTTCGACCGGCTGGCCGGCGGGCGCGAAGCGGAGCGCCGGGCCGGCCGCCAGGCGCTGGTCGGTGCCCTGGGCCGTGGTGAATACCTGGGCCGTTTTGCCGGCCGCCGAGTAGGGGGTAGTTTGGGCCGCCGCGCGGCCCAGGCCAAGCGCCGAGGCGAGCAGCAAGGGTAGGAACTTGGAAGTCATCAAGCCAAAAACGGGTGGGAAAGGGGGGTAGGGCCGCCAGCGCGGCTACCAAATGTACGTGGCTACCGCCCCGCCGTAGAGCGAGGTGTTCACGGCCTTGCCTTTGTACTGAATGTTAAAGCTTTGCAGGGTGGCGCCGGTGTTCAGTACCACCAGGCAGCGCTTGCCGTTGGGCGTTTTGTAGGCCACGTTTTGCAGGTTGCCGGGCACGTTGGTGGCCACGCGCACCGAGCCGGGCCGCACAAACTTGCTGCTGTGGGCCACCGTGTAGTAGGCCGGGTTGCGGGTCACGGTGTTGCCGTTGAGGGTGATGGCGCCCAGGCACTGGTCGCAGCCGCCGCTGGTGTGCGGGCCGTAGTTCTGGTCGCTGGCCAGGTTCCACTCCAGCACATTCTTGGACCAATTGCGCACGGCCCCGATTTCCAGATTATTCACGTGGTAAGCCAGGTCGGAGGGGAAGTTGCCGGGCGACTGCGTCCACAGCTCCGTGAAGTACACGTTTTTGGTGGGGTAGGCGTCGTGCACCTGGCTCAGCACCGTAATGGGCACGTTGGGGCTATAAAAGTGAAACGCCGAGCCGTCGACGTAGGGGTTGGCGCCGGCATCGCCGAGCACGGCCAGCGGGTAGTCGGTGCGGTCGGTGTTGTGGTCGTAGGCGATAATCTTGGTCGTAATGCCCGCCGCCCGAAAGGCCGGCCCCACGTTGTTCTTGATAAACGTGGCCTGCTCGGCGGCCTGCATCACCATGCTGGGGTTGTTGTAGGGGTTCAGCGGCTCGTTTTGCAGCGTCACGGCATCGATGGTAATGCCGGCGGCCTTCATGCCCTGAATATATTTCACGAAGTACCGAGCGTAGGCATCGTAGTACTGCGGCTGCAACGAGCCACCCTTAAATGGGTTGCTGGCATCCGCCTGCTGCTTCATCCAGCCGGGGGCCGTCCAGGGCGAGCCCAGAATCTTGATGGCGGGGTTCACGGCCAAAATCTCCTTCAGCACCGGAATGAGGCTGGTCTGGTCGGGGGCCAGGCTAAACTGGGCCAGCGTGGGGTCGGGCTGGCCCGCGTCGTCGTAGGTAAACGGCTGGCTGTCGAGGTCCGAGGCCCCGATGCTCACCCGCAAGTAGCTCACGCCCAAGGACGTGCTATCGGTAGCAAACAGCTCCTTGAGGAGCGCGGCGCGGCTGGCGGCGTCCATGCGGCTCATCACCTGGGCACTGCCCCCGGTGAGGGCGTAGCCAAAGCCATCCATCGTCTGGTAGGTCTGGGTCGTGTCCACCACAATGGTCGGGTCCGAGTTTATCGTCGCCGAAAATTGCAGGTTCACCTTCTGGCGATAGAAGAGCGCCGACTTGTCGGGCATCGTCAGCCACACCGCCACTTGCGAGCCCGTGGCGGGGGTAGGCGTGGGCAGGACGGGCGGCGTGGGCGGGGCGGGGGTAGGCGTAGGCGAGTCGCTGCTTTTGCAGCCGCCGGCCAGCAGGGCCAGCAGGGGCAGGTAAGAAAGCGCCAGCCAGCGGAAACGGGTGGGGTAGGACATGAGAAGGAGGAAAAATTAAGAACGAAGAAAGTTGCCCGCCGCCTCCGGTTCTGCTTGCGTAGGAAGCCAAAAAAACCGGCCGGGATGCGCGGCCCCGGCCGGTTTGCGAGCGGGCCTTATGGCACCACTACCCGCTGCGTGCTTAGCTGGTTCCCGGCGCGCACCTGCAACAGGTACACCCCAGCGGCCAGCCGCTGCAGCGGTGCCAGGGCCAGCAGGTGGTCGCCGGCCGGCTGGGTCGCGCCGTCGAGCAGCGTCAGGGCCGGCTGGCCCAGGCTGTTGTAGGCGGTCACGGTCACGGGCTGGGCGGCGTCGGCCACGGTGTAGGCCAGGCGGCTCTCGGCGGCCACCGGGTTGGGGTAGGCGCTGGCGGCTAGCGTGCTGCCGGCCGTGCGGCTGGCCAGCACGCCCGTGCCCACCTGGTAGGTATAGTACTGCTTGCCAGCAATGGTCGTGAAGTTGGGGTCGGCTCCCAGGCCGGCTGTTTGGCTGGTTATCTGGGGCAGGATATCAGACGTGAACGTGCCGTCGTTGTTGAGGTAGGCCACCATCACGTTAATGTTGTTGCCGGCCACCGCGCCTTTCAGCGCCGATAGGGGCACCGCGAACTCCCAGCCCGACGCCGTATTGGCGGCTACGCTGCCCGTGGGCGTGGTTTGAAACGAAAACTGCGAGTTGGGCAAGCCATTGCTTCCCAGCGGCGAGCCATTCTTGTTGGTTGGCCCCAGGTAGGTATCGGGGTAGCGGCCCGCTACGGCGGGGTCCGTGCTGGTGCTGGCCGCCGCCGTGTAGTCCAGAATGCTGTAGTAGCTGTTGCCATCGCCGGTGCCATTGTTGAGCGGCGACAGGGTAACGCGGAAAGCATAGTCCACGGGCATATCCAGGGTGGGGCGGCTATACAGCTGCGAGGTAGCATCGGTGCCCCCGGCGAGCCGGGTGCCGGCCGCCGCGCCGGTGGCGTTGGGCATGTCCAGGTAGATGCCTAAGGCGTTGTAACCGGGGTTGGCAATCTCGGGCGAGGCCACTACAAACACGTTCAGCGTGGTAGCCGTGGTGCCCATGTAGAGGGCCTTCAGGCCGCGGTCGGCTATCGAGTGGGTGCCGGTGTAGGTGCCCACCAGCTGGTACTTGCCGGTGCCCGTGCCGACTTCCGCCGTCGAGAGCGTGCCATCTACCGTAAACTGCGCCCGCGCGCTGAGCGAAGCGGCCGTGAGGGCCACTAAGGTCGAAAGGGTAAAGATTCTTTTCATGAGTGGGAAAATGAAAAAATGGGAAAGGAGAAAATCAAGCTGTTTCAGTTACCACACGTAGGTGCCCACGGCGCCGGCGGGCAGCGTGGCCGCCAGGGCCTTGCCCCGGTAGCGCAGGCCAAAGGTTTGGGGGGTAGGCTGGTCGTTGAGCACCAGCAGCACGTGGCCGCCGGTGGGCGTGCGGTAGGCCACGTTGGGCAGCCCCGCCGGGCTGGTCGAGCCGATGCGCACGGCGCCGGGACGCACCCACTTGCTGCTCTGGGCCACCGCGTAGTAGGCCACGTTGCGCGTCACCTGGTCGCCGGGCGCCAGCGTGATAGCGCCCAGGCACTGGTCGCAGCCGCCCGGCGTGTGCGGGTTTTGCTGCGGGTCGGCGGCCAGGTTCCACTCCAGCACGGTGCGGGCCCAGTTGCGCGGCGCGCCGATAAACAGGTTTTTCTGGTGCCAGCCCAGGTTGTCGGCAAACTTGCTGCGCGAGCCCACCCACTCCTCCGTGAAGTAGATATTTTTGGCGGGGTAGGCGGCGTGCACCTGGCTCAGCGCCTCAATGGGCCCGGCGTAGAGGTGAAACGCCGAGCCATCGACGTAGGGGTTGGCCGCCGCATTGCCCAGCACCGCGAGCGGATACTCGGGCTTGTCGGCGTTGTGGTCGTAGCAGATAATCTTGGTTTTCAGCCCCGCCTTTTGCAAAGCCGGCCCCAGGTGCTGGCCAATAAACTCGGCTTCGGCTTCGGCGGGCAGCAGCAGGCTGGGGTTGTTGCCGGGGTGCAGCGGCTCATTCTGGGGCGTCACGGCATCCAGGGTAATGCCGGCCGCCCGCATGCCTTGCAGGTATTTCACGAAGTACTGGGCATACGCGCCGTAGTACTCCGGCTTGAGGCTACCCCCCTTGCTGGCCTCGTTGGTCTTCATCCACACGGGCGGGCTCCAGGGCGAGCCGAGCAGCTTGATGGCCGGATTAATGGCCAAAATCTCCTTCAGCACCGGAATCAGGTGCTGCTCGTCGGGCGCCAGGCTGAAGTGGGCCAGTGTGGGGTCCGTCTGGCCCGCCGGCCTATCGTCGTAGCTGAACACCTGCGCGTCCAGGTCCGAGGCCCCGATGCTGATGCGCAGGTAGCTCACCCCAATGTCGTTGGGGCCGGTGCCAAACAGCTCGCGCAGCAGCTTGGCCCGCGCCGGGGCGCTCATGGCGGCCAGCAGCTCGGCGCTGCCCCCGGTGAGGCAGTAGCCGAAGCCATCCATCGTTTGGAAAGTCTGGCTATCGTCTACCTCGATAACGGCCCCGGCGGGGGGGGTAGGGCCAAACTGGAGGGTGCCCGGCTGCGGGCGCAGCAGCTGCGTCTGGTCGGGCGTAGTAACCCAGGCCGTGGCCCGCTGGGCGTGGGCCGGCAGCAGCATAAAGGCCGAGCACGTAGCCAGGCCCCAGCCCACGAGTTGCGAAGTAAAGCGGGTGGTTTTCAAGGGAAGAGGAGGGGTAGGGCCTGCGGCGTGAGGCCGTGGGCCAGTAGTAGCGGCAAGTGCCGTTCCGAGGCGGAAAGTTTGATTATTTCACTTTCCCACCCCCGCCCCGAAACGACAACGACTAGCCAGTAGGGAGTCTATTGAGGAAGTTAATCGGACGCCGGATGAGCATGGCGTCCTTTCACTAGCTTAATAACCCGGGTTTTGCTGAATCAGCGGGTTGGTGTTCAGCTCGGCCTGGGGCAGCGGGAAAAGCAGGTAGTTCACGTCGCGCGCGCTGCGCATCTGCTGAATGATATCCAGCGCCGTGACGGCGTGGGTGGCGGTGCCATCGGCGATGGTGTGGCGGGCGTAGCGCAGCAGGTCAAACCAGCGCTCGCCCTCAAAGGCCATTTCGAGGCGGCGCTGGCGGTCAATTTCATTGCGCAGGGCCTGCTTGCTTAGGGCCTGGGGCGAGGCGGCGGTGAGGGCCGCCAGGCCGGCGCGCTGGCGCACCTGGTTGAGCTTGGCCAGGGCGTCGCCGCTGGGGCCGCTCAGCTCGTTGCTGGCCTCGGCGTAGTTGAGCAGCACTTCGGCGTAGCGCAGCACGTAGGTGTTGTCCACCGAGTTGAAGCCGTTGCCCAGGCTGCGCCACTTGAACACGAAGGGCCCCACGTCGTTGTTGTTGCCGCCGGGGCCGGGCTTGCCGTCGATGTAGCTCACGTGGCTGCGGCCTACCAGCTTGCCGCTGGCGGCCGTCACGGGCCCGGCGTAGGCCCAGCGCAGGTCGTTCACGGTGTCGGCGCTGGCGATGAGGCTGGCTGTGGGAATGTTAAACTTCGGAAACGAGTACGTAGCCAGCGGTGAGGGTAGCATCAGGTCGGGCAGAATATTGCCGCCGTCGGCGTTGCCCGCGTACTGAATCTCGAAGAGCGACTCGGCACTCTTGTTCTCGGCGGGGTACAGCGAATTGAACGAGGAGCTGAGCGCTACCCCCCCGGTGATAACCTTTTGGGCGGCGGCCTGGGCGGCGGCCCAGTTGCGCTGCGTCAGCTGCACGCGCGCCAGCAGGGCGTTGGCCGAGTTTTGGGTAGCGCGGTTGGGGTTGCTGAGGGGCATCTGGGCGGCGGCGGCGGTCAGGTCGGCCACCACCTGGGCATACACCTGGTCGCTGGTGGCGCGGGCCAGGTTCACGTCGGCGGGCGCGCCGCTTTCGGTGGGCACCAGGCGTAGCGGCACGCCGCCGTAGGCCCGCACCAGGTTGAAGTAGTTGAGGGCCCGCACGAAGCGGGCCTCGCCCACAATCTGGCGGCGGCGCACGGTGTCCATCGTCACGGTGGGCACGTATTTGATAACCACGTTGGCCCGGTTGATACCCAGGTAGGCCTGCTGGTACACGTTGTAGACCTGGCTGGTCGTGGACACCCAGATGAGCTTGTCCATCGCGTTCACGTCGCCGTTGGTGCTGGTGCAGTCGTCGCTGGGCATCTCGCCCATCACGTTCAGGTCCTGGCCGTAGGCGCCGGTGCCTTGCAGGGCATCGTAGGTGGCCGTGATGCTGGCTTCGGCATCGCTCGCGCTCGTAAAGAAGTTGGCGGGCGCGATGGTTACCAGCGGGGTTTTGTCGAGAAAATTACACCCCGCCAGCAGGCTAAGGGCGCAGACGGGCAGCAGGATAAAGGGCTTTTTCATGGGAATTCTAACCGGCTAATAGCTTAAAAATTGGCATTCAGGCCCACGGTGTAGGTGCGCGCCTGCGGGTACACGCCGTAGTCGCGGCCAAAGCCGGTAGTGGAGAACGGGTCGGCGCTCACCTCCGGGTCGTAGCCCGTGTATTTGGTCCAGGTCACCAGATTTTGGGCAGTCAGGTACACGCGCACGTTTTTGAGCGCGGCGTGCCGCGAAAGCCCGGCGGGCACGTTGTAGGCCAGGGTTAGGTTTTTGAGGCGCACGTAGGAGCCATCCTCCAGCCAGCGGTTCGAGAAGCGGTTGTTGCCGTTGGGGTCGTTGCGCACCGGGCGCGGCACGTCGGTGTTGGTGTTGCCGGGGGCCCAGTGGTTGAGCACCCGCACGCTCTGGTTTAGGGGGTCCGACTGCGATTCCAGCAGCTGGCGGGTCTGGTTGTAGATTTCGTTACCGAAGCTACCCTGGAAGAATACGCTCAGCTCCAGGCCTTTGTAGGAGAAGTTGTTGGTCACGCCCGCAAAGGCCTTGGGGTTGGGGTTGCCAATCACGGCCTGGTCCTTGGGGTCAATCACGCCGTCGCCGTTGAGGTCCTGAAACTTGATGTCGCCGGCTTTCGGGGTCTGGCCGTTTTGCTTGGGTAGGCCCTGGCCCTCGGCATCACTCTGCACAATGCCGGCCGTGCGGTAGCCGTAGAAGGCCCCTAGTGGGCTACCCACCTGCGAGATGGTGTAGCCAGTACTCAGAATAACGGTATTGGCGCTCACGCCGGCGGCGTTCACTTGCTGGCCCAGGTCCAGTATCTGGTTGCGGTTGCCGCTTATATTGAAGTTGGTCGTCCAGCCAAAGCCGTTGTCCTTCGACTCCACATTGGTCGTTATCAGGCCAATCTCGATGCCTTTGTTTTCCACGCTGCCCACGTTTTGCAGCACGCTGGCATTAGCCGCCCCATTGGTAGGTACCCCCGTGCTCAGCGGAATCGGCACGCTCAGCAGCAGGTCCTTGGTGCGCTTGTCGTAGATATCGAAGGTGAACGTGAGGCGGTTATTGAACGCGCCCAGGTCCAGGCCGGCGTTGTACTGGCGGGTAGTCTCCCATTTCAGGGCGTCGTTGCCAATGTTGTTCTGCGTAATACCGCTCAGGATGGCCGCGCCGCTACCCTGGTAGTTGGCGCCCGGCCCATAAGTGGCGAAGCGCTGGTAGGTATAAATCTCCTGGTTGCCGTTGGCCCCGAAGCTGGCCCGCAGCTTGAGGTTAGAAATAGTGGCATTTTGCGGGAAGAACGATTCCTTGGCCACATTCCAGCCCAGGCTCACGGCCGGGAAGTAGCCAAAGCGGTTCTGGGTGGCGAAGCGGCTGGTGCCGTCGGCGCGCAGGCTCACCTGGGCCAGGTAGCGCCCGTCGTAGTCGTAGGTGGCGCGGCCAAAAAAGCTCAGCAGGCTCCACTGGTCGGCGTAGCTGTAGGGCAGGTCCAGAATGGAGGAGCCGCCGCCCAGGTAGGGCACCGCGTTGGAGGCAAAACCCTTGGTGGAGGACCCCGCCGTGTAGCGGTCCGAGGCCTGCATCGACTGGCCGGCCAGCAGCGTCAGGTGCTGGCGGTCGCCCAGGTTGGGGTTGTACGTCAGCGTGTTTTCGAGCAGCCAGATAACCTGCTGGTTGTTGGCCGTGCGGGCCGAGCCGCGGGTCGAGGCGTCGGCGTTGGACGTGCCGGGGTAGTTGGTGCTGGTAAACTGCGTCTCGTCCTGGGTGCGGAAGTCAATGCCAATCGAGCTGCGCGCCTTCAGATTTTTGAGCACGTCAAACTCGCCGTAGAGGTTGCCCACGGCCTGGTACACCGTGGCCTGGGTGGTGCTTTCGAGCAGGTTACCCACCGGGTTGTCCGATTGGTTGAACGGGTTCACGCCGTAGGTGCCGTCGGCGTTGCGGATGGGCACGGTCGGAATCTGGGAGAGGGCGCCCAGCACCGTGCCCCCGTTGCCGAGGGCGGCCTCCGAGCGCACGCTGCCGTTGGTGTGGGTGCGGCTCAGGTTGAGGTTGGTGCCGATGCGGAAGCGCGGGCTCAGCTCCTCGGTCAGGTTAATCTTGAAGTTGTAGCGGTCGAAGCCCGAGTTCAGGCTAATGCCCTGCTGGTTAAAGTAGCCGCCGCTCACGTAGTAGCGCGTCTTCTCGGTGCCCCCGCTCACGTTGAGCTGGTAGTTTTGCTGGTAGCCGGGGCGGTACACCGCGTCCTGCCAATCGGTATTGGTGCCGGCAGGCGTTGGGTTATTCACGTCCGCGAAGCCGGGGGCCAGCCCCGCGCCCGCCTGAATGGCATTGAACTCCGAGGCAAACTGCTGGGCATTGAGCACGGCCAGCTTCTTGCGCAGGTACTGGCGGCCGTAGTACACGTTCAGGCCTACTTGCGCCTGGCCCACTTTGCCGTGCTTGGTGGTAATGACCACTACCCCGTTGGCGGCGCGCACGCCGTAGATGGCGGCGGCGGCCCCGTCCTTGAGCACGTCGATGCTCTCAATATCGTTGGGGTTGATGGTGTTGAGCGGGTTCAGGCGCTGGCTGCCCACCGTGATTTCCTGCTGGTATTCTGGGATAATCGGCACGCCGTCGACCACGTACAGCGGCGAGGCGTTCAGGTTGAGAGTGGCGTTGCCGCGCACCCGCACGTTGATGCCCGCGCCGGGCGCGCCGCTGGGGGCCGTCACCTGCACGCCGGGCGCCTGTCCCTGCAAGGCCTGGTCGAAGCCCGCCACCGGCTGGCGCTCAATGGCCGCCGCGCCCACCGACGTCACGGCCGTGGTCACTTCCTGGCGGTTCTGGGTGCCGTAGCCCACCACCACCACTTCGCCCACGCTCTGCTGGTCGTCCTGGAGGCGCACCTCAAACGTGCGGGTCGTGCCCACCGGCAACTCCTGGCGCACGAAGCCCACCGAGCTAAATACCAGCGTGCTACCCTCCGGCACGCTTATCGAAAAGCGGCCATCGGCATCGGTCGAAGCGCCGGTGGTGGTGCCTTTCACCAGCACCGTCACGCCGGGTAGGGGCTCGCCCTTGGTGTCCGTCACGCGGCCCGTCACCGGGATGTCCTGCGGCGCACCGGCGGCCGCCGAGGGGGTAGTACCATCCGCGGCAACCCGGCTCGTGACCACGAAGTAGTTGGCCCGCAGCTCCTTGAACTGCAAGTTAGCCTGCGGCAATACCGTGGCCAGGCGCTCGGCCAGGGTGGCGGGCGTTTCGGCGGGCACCGGCACGCGCTTGTTGTCTACCAGCGCGCTTTCGTAAAAAATGGTGGCGTGGTACTCGCTCTCCCACTGCCTGAGCAGCGTTTTGAGCGCGACCGAGCTGGCGCGAACGGGGGCCGGGGCGCTTTGCACGGCCACGTTGGTGGCCAGCAGCTGCGCCGAGGCCGGCGTCCCCAGCGAGTGGAGCAGCAGCACGCTGGCGGCCAGGCAGGCCGGGCGGCCAGCGTGCTTGCCCAGGGGGGTAAGTAGTGTAGGCATAAAAGGGGTGGGGGAAGGAAAGGAAAAACTACTTTTTCTCGGCCAGGGTCAGCTGACTGCCCTGGCGGTTGACTTGGAGGTGAAAGGTCTCTTCGAGGGCCAGCAGCAGGGTAGGGAGGTCACTCACGGGCACGGTGCCCGTCATGCGGCGGCGGTTCAGCTCGGGGGTGGCCACGGTCACGTCGAGGCCGTAGGTGTCGTGCAGGCGGGTGGCCAGCTCGGCAATAGTGGTTTCGTCGAGCACCAGCTGGGCATCTTTCCAGGCGACGTAGGGGGCGGTGTGCACCTTGGTGTGCGTCACCAGGGCCGGCTGGTCGTCGTGGGTTTCCACCAGCTCGCCGGGGCGCAGAATCACGTCGGGCTGCTGATGGTCGTCAAACTCCACCCGCACCTTGCCCGAGAGCAGCACCACCCGCGTTTGGTCGCGGCGGCGGGCCACCACGAACTTGGTGCCCAGCACCTCCACTTGCAGTCCCGCCGTGGTGTGCACCAGAAAGCGCTGGTTGTTAGTCATATGCCGCACCGAGAAGAAGCCTTCGCCATCGAGCCATACCTCGCGGGGCCGGTCGGGCTGCCAGGTGGCGGCGTAGCGCAGGGTCGAGTGGCCATTGAGCGTCACCTGCGAGCCATCGGGCAGTGTCAGGTTGCGGGTCTGGCCAAAAAGCGTTGCCACGGCCAGCGGCGCCGGGGCCCGGTGCGTGCTGACGTAGAGCCAGCCGCCGCCGGCCACGGTGCCGGCCAGCGCGGCGGCGGCGGCCCAGCGCCGCCACGCGGGAGCCGGCTGGTAGCGCGGCGCGGCCGGGGCC
Source organism: uncultured Rhodanobacter sp. (assembly GCA_964657755.1). Classification (GTDB taxonomy): domain Bacteria; phylum Bacteroidota; class Bacteroidia; order Cytophagales; family Hymenobacteraceae; genus Hymenobacter. Next base: position 34,433 of record CAZZWL010000021.1, on the reverse strand, counting down.
AGCCGGAGGTGAGTGCGCCGCAGCAGGTCCTCGTAGTCGGGCTCGTCGGCCAGGGGTAGGGGCGGGGCGGCGGCCAGCGCGTCCCAGTGCAGCTGCATCCAGTGCTGGGCCAGCAGCTGGTTGGCGGGCTGGGCCAGCCAGGCGCGCACGGCCGCTGCCTCGGGGGCCGTGGCCGTGCCGCGCACGTAGGCAGCTACTACTTCTTGGGTAATGTCTGGCGTCATAGAGAGCTAGCGAAAGCGGGCGGCAGTCCGTGGCGCGGTTGGCCAGTTATGCTGAGTGATTGAGTAATCACTTCGCCGTTCCTCGTCGTTTGCAGTACTACACGCGCCCTACCCCACCCCCCTTAGCCAACTGCCCAAAAAAAGTTAAAATCGTATTAATTCGCTGGTTGCCAGCGCTAAAAAAAATACCTGTCCATGAAGGTTATCGTTGGCTGGCAAGGCGTTGGTTAGCGGCTGCATTGCTTTTGTAAAAAAAAAACTATTGCCAGCCGCCAGGGCGCGCCGTAGCTACCTGGCGGCGGCGCGCATCACCACGTTGGTGCTCTGGGCCAGGTTAACCAGCGAGTCGGCCCCGGACCGGCGGCGGCCATCGAGCGGCGCGTACAGCTCCAGGCTCGAGCGCAGCAGCGAGTCGGCGGCCAGCGCGCGGGCTTCGTCGGCGTTCATGCCCGCGCGGTAGAAGAGCCAGTTGCGAAACTGCCCGCCCTGCGGGGTCGCCCTACCCCCCAGCGTGAGCTGGCGCGGGCGCAGGCGCTCGGCCAGGCTGCCCACCCGGCTGCTATCAACGTACAAAATCGTCTCGCCCCGCGCGAAATAGTGCGTCAAAATCACCTGGTGCCACCGCCCATCGGCCACGTTGGCGGGGGTAGTAAGCCGGCCGCCCAAGGCCGAGGCGTAGGTGAGCCGGCCGCCGCGCCCAATGCGCAGGCTGCCCGCGCGGGTGCTGTCTTGCAGTGTCAGCAGGCAGCCGCGGCCCGTGGCCTGAAAGCTGAACACCTGCGTGAACGGGTGCACCAGCGCCTCGGGCACGAAGCGCAGCGCGCCGGCCCGGCCCAGGCGCACGCCCGCCGTGGGCTGGCGCTGGGGCAGGGGCTTGCCCGCCCGCAGCGCATCGAAGAGCGAGGGTACCCAGGCGTGCAGCAGCTCGGCGTGGCCCCGGTCGTTGGGGTGCAGGGCGTCGTCCCAGTAGCCGGTGGCCCAGTGGCCGGTGCCATCGTCCACGGCCCCGAGCAGGTTCACGGTGGGCATGGCCCAGCCTTGTAGCAGCAGGTTGAGCCGCCGGATGTAGGCGTAGTCCTGCGCCGTGTAGTCGTTGCGGGTGTAGCTATTCGTGACCACCGGCACTATCCCCTGCGCCCGCGCCTTGGCAATCAGCACCCGCATATTGGCCACAAACTGGTCAAACACCGGCTGCCCGCCCCCGTGAATACCCTCGTTGCCGAGGGCCAGCGCATACACCACGTAGCGGCCCTGCTGCGGCGGCAGGTCGCGCTGCCAGCGCGCCAGCACCTTCACCGTGTTGTCGCCCGGCACCGAGATGTTACTGGTCATCCAGGACGCTCCCAGGCCGGCCGCGTGGCGCCGGGCCAGCAGGGCGGCGTAGCGGCCGACGTAGCCATACTTGCCGGTGGCGCCCTGCCCAAACGGCACCGACGAGCCGAAGAACACGATTTTCAGCTCGTCTGGCGCGGCCGGGGGCGTCGGTTGGAGCCGGCCCAGCACTTCGGCGCGGGCCGGGGGGGTAGGGGCCGCCGCAGGTGCCAGCACGAAGCCCACACTCGCGGCGGTCAGGGTCAGGAGCAGCAGTTTTTTCAGCATGGATTAGGAAGCAGAGGGTCGGCTTGGTGCCGCCTGTGCGCACCTGAGCCTAGAATACGTAGGCACAAGGTAAAAGCGCGTCAGCCTGGTCGCGCCGCGCACCACCCGGTTGCCCAGGCAGTGCACCGCCCGCGTCCCTTCCTCTCATCGGCAACTCGCAGGAAGCTAGCTCCGGTGAATGGCCAGCGCCAGCAGCAGGCCCAGAATGCCCCCGCCGTGCAGGTTAAAGTATTTGCGCAAAGTTTTGAGGGCCTGCACGATGTGCGCCTCCACCGTCTTCACCGACACGCCCTGGCGCGCGGCAATCTCGGGGTAGGAGAGGCCCTGCTGCCGGCTCAGCACAAACACCTCGCGCTGCCTGGGGGGTAGGCGGTCGAGGGCGGCCAGGTACAGCGCCTCCATCTCCTGGTACTCGGCCTCGTTGGCCACGCTGGTGGGGCCAGTGGCGGCCACCTGGCCGTGCAGGCGCAGGTGGTGCTGGTCACGCCGCAGCTCATTCAGCACCGCGTGGTGGGCCGTCGTAAATAAGTAGCCCTTCAGCGGCACGTCCTCGCGCAGCTGCTCGCGCTTCTCCCAGATTTTAATAAAGCACTCCTGCACAATTTCCTCGGCTGCGGGCCGCGACTTCAGGTAGCCGTAGGCGAAGCGGTATACCAGGGCGCTGTAGTGCTGGAAGAGCGCATCAAAAGCCCGCTCGTCGTCCTGCTTGAGGCGGCGTAGGTAATCCGGTTCCGGAAAAGCAGGTGGGGTGGGCAAAGGGTGAGTGGCTGAGATTACTTCGAAATTACAAAAAAATCACGGACCTGGTTAGCCGGGTGCTTTTGACTGCGGCGCCGGGCCGGTGCGCCAGCCAAGCTAGCCCGGCACTAGCCGGGGCGAACAACTGGCCAGCAGCGGACTAGCGATAGCCAGCCCTACCCCCCCACTGTTACCGGGAACGAGGCTGAGTAGCCAATATTTGCAACATTGTTTCGCGTAAAAATATTTTTTCTGGCAGTCGGATTTGCCCGCAGCTTTGCCCCCAAAAGTTCAGTTAATAGCCCATTAACGTATTGCAACAACGTTTCAATAAGCTTCAAATAGGCGATTAGGGC
>CAZZWL010000021.1:16106-31506 GCA_964657755.1 uncultured Rhodanobacter sp. | reverse complement strand
TGTAGAAAGTGGTAGAAAGTGGTGAGTTTTTTGAAAGGCCTCGTACTTTTGTTATCCTCGCTGGCGCCGCAGCCCAGTGCCACTTGTCCTATCCATGCACCAGCTTCTCTCCGGCGAATACGACTGCAAGCTCGACCCCAAAGGTCGGCTGGTGCTGCCCGCCAAGGTGAAAGTGGCGCTGCCCGATGCCTACGCCAACCAGCTGGTGCTGGTGCGCGGCTTCGAGCCCTGCCTGGTGCTCTACCCCCGCTCGGCCTGGGAGTTAATTCACGCTAAAGTGATGGCCCTGGACGAATTCAACGAGGAATACCGGCAGTTTCAGCGCAACTTCTTCCGGGGCATGACGGAAGTAGAACTCGACAGCATCGGGCGCTTTGGGCTGCCCGGCTCGATGCGCCGCTACGCCGGCCTCGAAAAGGACGCTGTAATCGTGGGCCTTGGCAACCGCTGCGAAGTGTGGGACCCCACCCGCTACGACGAGTATCTAATTAAGGACCAGCAGGCATTCTCCAAGCTGGCCCAGAAGTTCTTGTCGGACACCCCCGAAACGCTGGCTCTGCCCGGCCTGGCCGCATGAGCACCCGCCCCAACGATACCGCCTACCACCGCCCCGTGATGCTGGCCGAATGCCTGGCCGGCCTCGACCTGGTGCCCGGCGGCCGCTACGTCGACGTCACGTTTGGCGGCGGTGGCCACTCAGCGCGCATGCTGGAACAATTGACTGAGGGCCATTTGTATAGCTTTGACCAGGACGAGGCCGCCGAGCGCCAGGCCGCCGAGTTGGCCCGGCCGCAGTTCACGTTCATTCGGGCTAATTTTCGGCACCTCGCGGCCGAACTGGCCCAGCGCGACGCCCTGCCCGTAGACGGCCTGCTGGCCGACCTGGGTGTGTCGTCGCACCAGTTCGACACCGCCGAGCGGGGCTTCAGCACCCGTTTCGATGGCCCGCTCGACATGCGCATGGACCCGCAGGATGCCAGCGTGGCCACTGCCGCCGACGTGCTCAACGACTACGACGAGGCCGCGCTGCACCGCATTTTTGGCATGTACGGCGAGGTCACCAACGCCCGCACCCTGGCCGCTACCGTGGTGCAGGCCCGCCGCCAGCGCCCGCTGCGCACCATTCAGGAGCTCAAGCAGGCCATTCAGCCGGTGGTGGCGCGCGGCAAGGAGAATAAATACCTGGCCCAAGTATTTCAGGCCCTGCGCATTGAAGTCAACGATGAGTTGACCGCCCTGCAGGAGATGCTGACCCAAACAGCCCAGGTGCTGCGCCCCGGCGGCCGATTGGTCGTCATGAGCTACCACTCGCTGGAAGACCGGCTGGTGAAGAATTTCCTGAGTCAGGGCAAGTTCTTTGGCCAGGCCGAAAAAGATTTGTACGGCCGCGTGAGTCTGCCTTTCGAGACGCTCACGCGCAAGCCTGTGGAGGCCTCGGCCGACGAGGTAGCCGAAAATAGCCGCGCCCGCAGCGCCAAGCTGCGCATTGGCGTCCGAACTTCAATTCCCGCGTAAGCTCATGGCCGGTAATACGATACGTCCTGTTGCGGCTGGTCCGCCCCGCGCCAACACCGTGCGGCCCCCTCGTGCGCCCGAGCCCGTGAACGACTTGCCGGCCGCGGTAGCCGCCGCGCCGCCCGTGGCCGCGCCTACCCCCCCGCCGGTAGCTGAACCCGCGCCTACCCCTCCCAAAGCCCGCAAGCCCGCCGCGCCGGAGCCTGCCTTTACGGCGCCCGCCTGGGAGCGCCACGACGGGGCCACGGCCACCGGCTGGAGCCTGTTTTCGCTGCTCGACCGCTTCACGGGCCTCGACGGGCTATTTCGGGAAGGCTTGCCGGTGCGCTTCCTGCCCAAGCTGCTCTTCGTGATGCTGCTCACGCTGCTCTACATCGGCAACACGCACTATGGCAACCGCATGAACCGCAACATTCAGCGGCTCAAGCAGGAAACCGAGGACCTGCGCGCCGACTACACCACCCTGAAATCGGACTACATGGAGGCCAGCAAGCAGAGCGAGGTGGCCCGCAAGGTGGCCGCCATCGGGCTGGTCGAAAGCTCGTCGCCGCCCTTCCGCATCGCGGTGCCGGCCGGCCACCTCGACGAGGCCGAGCTGGAAACCATGCCCGTGCTCACCGCCGATACCCTAGCCGCCCGCGCCGCCCGCGACTCGGTGGCCTCGGCCCGCGCCGACTCCGTGCAGGGCCGGGCGCGCCGCCAGCAGCTGGGCCTGCCCGAAGACGATACGCCTGAGTTGGGTGCCCCACCGCCCGGCCTCGCCGACGAGGATGCTACCCCCAGTGAAACTGACAAACAGCTGACCGCTAGCGACTCTCCAATCAAAGCGGGGGGTAGGGTAGCTAAATCAAGCAAGGTAATTGGTACAAAAAAGCACAAGAATGCCCAAGTAAATCAGGGTAAAGCCGCTAAGCAAGCCAACCATGAAAAGCAGCGTTAAGAAATCCATTGTCACGCGGGTGCGGCTCGCGTTTCTGGGGGTGGCGCTGTTCTCGTGCGCCGTGGCCTGGAAAATCTCGCGCATCCAGTACCAGGAGGGCGCCAAGTGGCGCGCCCTGGAGCAGGAGCGTCGCATCAGCTACCAGCCGGTGCCGGCCACGCGGGGCAACATCTACTCCGACAACGAGAGCATTATGGCGACTTCGCTGCCCTTCTACCGGGTAGCCTGGGACCCCGGCGTGGTCGACGACGCCAACTTTAGCCAGAATGTGGATTCGCTGGCCTGGCACCTGGCGCACTTCTTCCAAGACCGCAGCGTGCAGGAGTACCGGCGCAAGCTGATGGAGGCGCACCGCGACCACGATGTGCGCTACCTGCGGCTGAACTCTCGGCAGATAAACTTCCAGGAAAAGAAGGAGCTGGCGAGCTGGCCCATCTTCCGGGCCAAGCGCCGGGGCGGGGCCATTTTTGAGAAGGTGGACAAGCGCTTCCGGCCCTTCGGCGGGCTGGCCCAGCGCACGGTGGGCTTCGTGAACGAGGACAAAAACGGCGCGGGCCTGGAGTTCACCTTTCAGCAAAAGCTAGCGGGCCGAGCCGGCGAGGCGCTGTTTGAGCGCGTGCCGGGCGGCCTCAAGCCCGTGTACGACGGCACCGAAATCAAGCCCCAGCCGGGCTACGACGTGAAGACGACCCTGGATATCAACCTGCAGGACGGGGCCGAGGACGCGCTCTACAAGGCCTTGGTGGCTAACGATGCCAAGTACGGCTGCGTGATTTTGATGGAGGTGAAAACCGGCGAAATCAAGGCCGTAGCCAACCTCGGCAAGGCCGCCGACGGCACCTATAAGGAGGACTACAACTACGCCTTTGCCGACCAGGGCCGCACCGAGCCGGGCTCGACCTTCAAGCTGGCCTCGATGATGGCCGTGTTTGAAGCCGACCCCAGCCTGCAAATTGATGACATGGTGGACACCGGCCCCGGCCGCATGTCCATCGGGGGCGCGGTGAAAACGGACTCGCACGCCAACGGCCGCATTACGGTGCAGCAGGTGTTTGAGAAGTCGAGCAACATCGGGGTGGCGCGGCTGGTGCAGGAGCACTTCGCCGGCAACCCCACGCGCTACACCGACTACCTCAAGCGCTTTGGCCTCGATAAGCCGCTGGGCTTTCAGATGAGCGGCGAGGCCCTACCCTACGTGAAGGACCCGAAGGACCGCAGCTGGAGCCGCACCTCGCTCTCCACGATGGCCATCGGCTACGAGCTGAAGCTGGCCCCGCTCCAAACGCTGGCCTTCTACAACGCGGTAGCCAACGGCGGCGTGAAGGTGGCGCCCATGATTGTGAAGGAAATCAAGCAGGCCGACCAGGTGGTGGAGCACTTCGACACGCAGGTGCTGAACCCCAAAATCTGCTCCGACGCCACGTTGCGCAAGCTGCACGCCATGATGGAAGGTGTGGTGCTCGAGGGCACCGCCAAGGCCATTCGGCCCAAAGACTACGCCATCGCGGGCAAAACGGGCACGGCCTGGAAATTTAAAAATGGCCGCTATACCAAGACGTACTCGACCAGCTTCTGCGGGTTTTTTCCGGCCGATAAGCCTAAGTACAGCTGCATTGTGGTGATTGATTCGCCGAGCAAGGGCAACTGGTCGGGGGCCGAGGTGTCGGCGCCGGTCTTCCGCGACTTGGCCGACCGCTGCATGGCCCGCGACCAGGCCAGCCAGCGGCCCATGCTGGCGCGCATTCCGGCCCGGCGCTCGCCGGTGCCGCTGGTGCGGGCGGGCTTGCAGCAGGAAATCGCGCTGGTGTGCGACCGCATCGGCCTGCCCGGCCAGACGCACGCCACCGGCGGTGAGGAATGGGTGCGCGCCACCCGCGCCGTGGATACGGCCTTCGTGGCCCGCACCGTGGCCCTGCGCCCCGACGCCAGCGTGGCCCACCCCGGCCGCATGCCCGACGTGCGCGGCCTCACGCTGCGCGACGCCCTTTTCCTGCTCGAAAACCGGGGCCTAAAGGTGCAGGCCAGCGGCACCGGCCGCGTGCGTGAGCAGTCGGTGGCCGCCGGCGACCCGGCCCGGCGCGGCGCGGTGGTGGGCCTGGTGCTGGCGCCCACCGCCGCCCCCACCGCCGCGCCGCTGGCGCTGCCCGCGCCCCTGCACACCGAGATTGAGGAAAACACCCTGCTTATTCCGGCCGAAGTCGCCCATCCTCCTAAAGCGGCCAAACCAACGGTTAAATCCACCACGCCCAAGGCCAAGCCGGCCACCAAGGAGAAAGCGACGGCGCCTACCCCCGCTCCCAAGTCCGAAGTCAAGCCTAAGAAAACGCCCACCAAACCCGATATCCGCACGACTCAGCGCACCTCCGCGCCTTCCTCCGCGCCCTCTGCGGGAACCGACGCCAGAACAAAGTCGGGAACGAACACCAGAATAAAGACGGCAGCCACGCCCGCCAAAAACAAGAAAGCCGCATGAGTGCCCTACCCCTCTTCGCCCTGCTCACCGACGTGGACGTGCTAAGCCAGCACGGCAGCCCCGACGTGCCCGTGGCCGGCCTCACCCTCGACTCGCGCCAGGCGGGGCCGGGGCAGCTGTTCTGCGCCCTGCGCGGCACGGCCACCGACGGGCACAAGTTCATCAACCAGGCCGTGGCCGGGGGGGTAGGGGTGATTATTTGCGAAGAGCTGCCCGCCGAATTAAACCCCGCCACCACCTACGTGCGGGTGGCCGACAGCGCCGCCGCGCTCGGGCCCATCGCCAGCGCCTTCTACGGCCACCCTTCGCGCCAGCTGGTGCTGGTGGGTGTGACCGGCACCAACGGCAAAACCACCTGCGCCACGCTGCTGCATAAGCTGCTGCGCGAGCTGGGCTACCACGCCGGCCTACTGAGCACGGTGCAGAATCAGATTGACGAAACCGTCATCGCCAGCACCCACACCACGCCCGACGCCATCCGGCTCAACGCGCTGCTGGCCGATATGGTGGCCGCCGGCTGCACCCACGCCTGCATGGAGGTGAGCAGCCACGCCGTGGCCCAGCACCGGGTGAGCGGCCTGCGCTTCGCGGGCGGCATTTTCACCAACCTCACCCACGACCACCTCGACTACCACGGCACGTTCGATAATTACCTGAAGGCCAAAAAAGGCTTTTTTGACGCGCTGCCCCGCACGGCTTTTGCCCTCACCAACGCCGACGACAAGCGCGGCCCGGTGATGCTGCAAAACACGGCCGCCCGCCGCGCTACCTACTCGCTGCGCTCGGCCGCCGATTTCCGGGCCCGCCTGGTGGCCAACGAGATGCACGGCCTGCTGCTCGAAATCGACGACCGCGAGGTGCACTTCCGGCTCATCGGCGTCTTCAATGCCTACAACCTGCTGGCCGTGTATGGCGCGGCCGTGCTGCTGGGCGAAGACCCCACCGAGGTGCTCACCATCCTGTCGGGCCTGACTACCGCGCCCGGCCGCTTCGAGCCCGTGACCGTGCCCGGCCAGTCCATCAGCGGCCTCGTGGACTACGCCCACACGCCCGACGCCCTCGAAAACGTGCTCCAGACCCTGCACCAGACGCGCCGCCCCGAGCAGCGCATCATCACGGTGGTGGGCTGCGGCGGCAACCGCGACGCCACCAAGCGCCCCATCATGGCCCGGCTCGCGGCTCAGCTGTCGGATGCGGTAATCCTGACTTCCGACAACCCGCGCGACGAGGACCCGCTCGAAATTCTGCGCCAGATGGAGGCCGGCCTCCTACCCCCCGCCGACGCCCACACCCAGACCATTGCCGACCGCCGCACCGCCATCCGGGCCGCCGTGGCCCTGGCCCGCCCCACCGACCTAGTGCTGATTGCCGGCAAAGGCCACGAAACCTACCAGGAAATCAAAGGGGTAAAAACCCACTTCGACGACCGAGAAGAATTACGGGCGGCGCTGCTTGAAACTAAAAATTAAAAATTATGAGCCACTTGTCATTGCGAGCGAAGCGCGGCAATCGCACCTGAACGACGGGCGAACGACCGGCGCTGGCACCGTTCTGGTGCGATTGCTTCGCAGGCTCGCAATGACCAGCGACTCATAATTCAAAAGAAATGCTTTACTACCTCTTTCGCTACCTGCACGAACACTATCACCTCCCCGGCGCGGGCGTGTTTCAATACACGACGTTCCGGGCGGCGCTTTCGGTGATTGTGTCGCTGCTCATTGCCCAGTTTTTTGGGGGCCGACTCATCCGCGTGCTGCAACGCAAGCAGCTCGGCGAAACCATCCGCGACCTCGGCCTGCAGGGCCAGAACGAGAAAAAGGGCACTCCCACGATGGGCGGCCTCATCATCCTGCTGGCCATTCTGGTGCCCGTGCTGCTGTTTGCGCGCCTGCGCAATATCTACATTATCCTGATGCTGCTCAGCACGGTTTGGCTCGGGCTGATTGGGTTTCTGGACGACTACATTAAGATTTTCCGCAAGAACAAAGAAGGCCTGAGCGGGCGCTTTAAAGTGCTGGGCCAGATTGGCTTAGGTATCACGGTGGGTTGGGTACTGTTTTACAGCAACGAGATTACGGTGCGGGAGTATTTGCTGCCCAATGGTCAGTATTCCGCCGTCGACGCGAGCAAAGTATTTAAAGACGTGCACCTGGCTATCACGACGGTGCCGTTTATGAAAAACAACGAGCTGAACTACGGCGACTTATTCGCCCAGGCCGGCACGGCTTTCCGGGGGCTGTACGGCCTGTTTTACATTCCGATTGTGGTTTTTCTGGTTACGGCCATCAGCAATGGCGCCAACCTCACGGATGGCCTCGACGGCCTAGCGGCTGGTACTTCAGCCATCATCGGAGTCACGCTGGCTATTTTTGCGTTTGTCAGTGGTAATGCTTTTTTGGCTGACTACCTGGACGTTATGTTTATTCCGGATTCCGGCGAATTAGTTGTCTTTTGTACGGCATTCGTCGGGGCCTGCATTGGCTTCTTGTGGTATAACTCCTACCCGGCGCAGGTTTTTATGGGCGATACCGGCTCGCTGGCCCTCGGCGGCATTATTACGGTGCTGGCGCTGGCGGTGCGCAAAGAGCTGCTGATTCCCATTCTGTGCGGAGTATTTATTATCGAAAACCTGTCGGTTATCGTGCAAGTGAGCTGGTTTAAATACACCAAGCGCAAGTATGGCGAGGGCCGCCGCCTGCTGCGCATGTCGCCGCTGCACCACCACTACCAAAAGCTGGGCTACCACGAATCTAAAATCGTGTCGCGGTTCTGGATTGTGGGTATTATGCTGGCTGTTATCACGTTGGTTACGCTCAAGCTGCGCTAATTCTTCTCCGCGTAATTCTTTTTTATTCCCGCCATCTCCGTGCAAAATCTCGTTGTCATTCTTGGAGCCGCCGAAAGCGGCGTAGGCGCGGCCCTGTTGGCACAGGCCAAAGGCCACGCCGTGTTCGTGTCGGACCGCGGCGCCATCCAGCCTGCCTACAAGGACAAGCTGACCAACGCCGGCATTGAGTTCGAGGAAAATCAGCACTCACTCGACCGCATCCTGCAAGCCGATGAGGTAGTGAAAAGCCCCGGCATCCCCGAAAAAGCGCCCGTTATCAAGGCCCTGCGGGAGAAGAAAATCCCCATTCACTCTGAGATTGAGTTTGCCAGCCGCCACACTCAGGCGCGCTTCGTGGCTATCACGGGCACTAATGGCAAGACCACGACGACGCTCCTTACCTACCACTTGCTGAAAGAAGCGGGCCTGCGCGTGGGCCTGGCCGGTAACATCGGCTACTCGCTGGCCGAGCAGGTAATCGAGGATAAGGTTGAGTACTACGTGCTCGAGCTAAGCAGCTTTCAACTCGACGATATCCAGGATTTTCATCCCTGGATTGCCCTGCTGCTCAACATTACCCCCGACCACCTCGACCGCTACGAGTACTCGCTGGAAAAATACGCGGCGGCCAAGCTGCGCATCGCTGAAAACCTGGTTACGGATGACTATCTAATTTATAACGCTGACGATGAGAATATTGGGCGCTTTCTGACCACGGCTTTTATGACGGCTTTTAGCTTGCCGTTCAGCCTGCACCACCGGCCCGATTACCACCTGGCCGCTTACTACGAAGACGAGTCTACGCTGCGGGTGCATCTGCCCATTGAGGACCGCCACCCGGACAAGGTGAGCATTGAAAACTCGCCGCTCATCGGCCAGCACAACCACCAGAATATGGCCGCCGCCATCCTGGCCGCCCGCGTGGCCGGGGTGTCACCGGCCCAGATTGAGGCCGCGCTCCTCACCTTCCACAATGCCGACCACCGCTTGCAATTAGTGCGCGAAATAGGTGATATTCAATTTATTAACGATAGTAAAGCCACCAATGTGGAGGCCGCCTGGTATGCTCTCGATGGCATCAAGCGGCCCATCGTCTGGATTGCCGGCGGTACCGACAAGGGCAACGACTACGCCTCGTTGCAGCCCCTGGCCCAGCAAAAAGTGAAAGCCCTCGTGTGCCTGGGCGTGGACAATGCCAAGCTGCGCGCCGCGTTTGCCGATTACGTGCCGCACCTCGAAGAAACCCAAAGCATGGCCGACGCCGTGCGGCGCGCCGCCGCCCTGGCCGCCCCCGGCGACGTAGTGCTGCTCTCGCCCTGCTGCGCCAGCTTCGACTTATTCAAAAATTACGAAGACCGGGGCCGGCAATTCGCCGCCGCCGTGCAAGCCCTACCCCCCTCCAAATCTGTGAAATCAGCTTAATCCGTTAAATCCGCGATTTATGGAAACCCCTACCCCCCACACCTGGCTGCAACGCAATCTTAAGGGCGACCCCATTCTGTGGGCCATCGTTATTCTGTTTTCGCTCATCAGCATTGCCGTCGTGTATTCGGCAACCGGCACGCTGGCGTATCGTAACGAGCTGCACGGCCGCACCGGCTCAGTTGAAATGATTGTGTTGAAACACAGTAGCTTGATTTTCATGGGTTTGGGCTTGATGTGGCTGGCCCATCGCATCGACTACCGCCACTACTCGCGGCTATCGCTGTATGCGCTGCTCATTTCGGTACCGCTGCTGCTGTTCACCTATTTCATGGGTGGTGAAACCAATGGCGCCTCGCGCTGGCTCACTATTCCGGTAATTAATCAGACATTTCAACCCTCCGACCTGGCTAAGCTGGCGCTCATCTCGCATTTGGCCAGTATGCTCAGCCGTCGTCAGCAGCACCTGCACGATTTTAAAAGCACCCTGCTACCCGTAATGCTTTGGGTAGGAGTTATTTGTGGATTAATTGTGCTGTCGAATGCTTCAACGGCACTCCTGCTGTTTCTGACCTGCTTGCTACTCATGTTTATTGGCCGCGTGCCCATGAAGCAAATGCTGGTGATGGTGCTCATTGGGGCCACCTTGGGGGGGGTAGGGCTGGTAGCCGGTCAGCGCTGGAAAACGGTGCAGTCGCGCATCGAGAATTTTTCTAACCCTAATAAGAAGCCAGCTTTCCAGCTGGAGCACTCATTTATCGCCATCGCCACGGGCGGCCTCACCGGCAAAGGTCCCGGCAAAAGCACCGAGCGCAACATTATGCCGCACCCGTATTCCGACTTTATCTACGCCATTATTATCGAAGAATACGGCATGATTGGCGGGCTGGCGGTGCTCTTTCTCTACCTCGCTTTTCTGTATCGGGGCTTAAAAACGGTGATGAACAGCCAGGGCGCGTTTGGTGGCCTGCTCTCGGCGGGGCTGAGTTTTAGTCTGGTCTTGCAGGCGATGGTAAACATGGGGGTGGCCGTGGGGCTGGGTCCGGTCACCGGCCTGCCCCTGCCCATGCTGAGCATGGGCGGTACCTCACTCATTTTCACGGGGTTAAGCGTGGGAATTATCCTGGCCGTGAGCCGTGGCGAGCGCGAAACCCGCCCCATGACCGGCGAGCCCGCCGACACCGTGCGCATCCCCAGCCAGCGCGCGCAGTATGCTTAAAACTACTTGTCATTGTGAGCCTGCGAAGCAATGACAACCGATTTTAACTGAATAAAATCATGAAATTCATCATCTCTGGCGGCGGCACGGGCGGGCATATTTTCCCGGCGGTGGCAATTGCGAATGAAATTCGGCGGCGCCAGCCCGACGCCGACATTTTATTCGTGGGCGCCAACGGCCGTATGGAGATGACGCGCGTGCCCGAGGCCGGCTACCAAATTGTGGGTCTTGACATTACGGGTTTGCAGCGCCGCCTCACGCCGCAAAATATTATGTTCCCGGTGCGGGTATTTCGCTCGGTGCGCAAGGCGGGAAAATTAATTCAGGAATTTCGGCCCGATGCCGTGGTGGGGGTAGGGGGCTACGCCTCGGCCCCGGTGTTATTGGCCGCTACCTCGCGCGGCATTCCGAGCTTGATTCAGGAGCAAAATTCCTACGCCGGCCTGGTGAATAAATTATTGGGCCGCCGCGTGAGTAAAATCTGCGTGGCCTACGACGGCATGGAAAAATTCTTTCCCGCCAGTAAAATCGTGCTCACCGGCAATCCCGTGCGCGCTGAGATTGCCCACGGTAGCCGCGCCGAAGCCCAGCAGTTTTTCAACCTCGACCCCAGCAAGAAAACCTTGCTCGTAGTGGGGGGCAGCCTGGGCGCGCGCACCCTCAACCTGGCCACCGCCGCCGCCCTACCCCGCCTGCGCGCGGCGGGCGTGCAGCTGCTGTGGCAAACCGGCAAGCTCTACTACCCCGAAGCGCAGCAGCAGGCCGCGCCCTACGCCGCCGACCACCTGCAAGCGCTGGAATTCATCCGGCGCATGGACCTGGCCTACGCCGCCGCCGATGTGGTAGTTAGCCGGGCCGGCGCACTCTCAGTATCAGAGCTTTGCCTCACGGGTAAGGCCAGCGTGCTGGTGCCCTCGCCCAACGTGGCCGAGGACCACCAGACTAAAAACGCCTTGTCGCTGGTGAGCAAGGGCGCGGCCGTGCTCATCACCGACGCCCACGCCGCCGAGCGCCTCTACGATGAAACCCTGCGCCTGCTTGCCGACCCCGCGCGCCAGCAGCAGCTCAGTCAGCGCGTGCAGGAATTAGCCCGCCCCAATGCGACGACGGCGATTGTGGATGAATTATTTAAGCTATTGAAGAAATGAAAATAACCGTCATGCTGAGCGCAACGAAGTGGCGCCGAGGCATTACGTTCTAAAATAAAAAATGCAGCAATTCCCGTACATATTTTTCCTCGGTATTGGCGGCATTGGCATGTCGGCGCTGGCGCGTTGGTTTAAGGCCAACGGCCACCAGGTAAGCGGCTACGACAAAACCGAAACGCCGCTCACGCAAGCCCTGCAGGCCGAAGGAATCGCCGTGCACTACGCCGACGCGGTAGAAAATATTCCGGTGGAAATTCGGCAGCATAAAGCGCAGACGCTGGTGGTGCTCACGCCCGCAATTCCAGCCACCAGCCTCGAATGGGCGTGGCTGCGCGAGCAAGGCTACGACATTCGCAAGCGCAGCCAGGTGCTGGGCGTGCTCACCGAGGGCCGGCCCACCATCGCGGTAGCCGGCACCCACGGCAAAACCACGACCAGCAGCATGGTGGCGCATTTGCTAAAGCACGCGGGCCTCGATGCGGGCGCGTTTTTGGGCGGAATTGCGGTAAATCTGGGCTCGAATTTACTGCTGCCCCAGAGCCCCGCCGCGCCCGTGGTGGTGGAGGCTGATGAGTACGACCGCAGCTTTCTGACGCTGCACCCCGACGTGGCGATTGTCACGAGTACCGACGCCGACCACCTCGATATTTACGGCGAGCAGAGCGCGCTAATTGATTCTTTTTGCCAGTTTGTGAGCCAGCTTAAGCCCGGCGGCACGCTGCTGCTCAACCACACGGCCGATGCGCGGGTGGCCGCCGCCGTGCCGCCCGGCACGCGGGTGCTGCGCTACGGCCTCACGGCCGCGCAAGGCGCCGATTTATTCGCTTCGACTATTACGGTCGAAGGCCACGAATTTCACTTCGATTACCACGGGCCGCAGGGGGTAGTGAAAGGGCTAAAGCTCGCCGTGCCGGGATTTCACAATGTCGAAAATATGCTGGCGGCGGCGGCAGCGGCGCAAATTTTTGGCGTCACTAAATCGCAATTGCCTGAGGCCGTGGCTGCCTACCGGGGCGTGAAAAGACGCTTCGAATTTATTGTAACCGGCGCCAACAAAGTGTACGTAGACGACTACGCGCACCACCCGCGCGAGATTGAAGCATTTCTGCGGTCACTGAAGGCGCTGTACCCGAACAAGAAAGTACGCGTCATTTTTCAGCCCCATTTATTTACTCGCACCCGCGATTTTGCCGCAGGTTTTTCACAGAGCTTAAGCCTGGCCGACGAAGTGGTTTTGCTGGACATTTATCCGGCCCGCGAGCTGCCCCTACCGGGCATCTCGGCGGAGATGCTGCTGGCTACTATCACTTCCGAAGCTAAATCACTGCAAACCAAAGCACAAGTGTTGGAAAATGCGAAAAATAATCCTACTTTTGACATACTAGCCACCGTGGGTGCTGGCGACATCGATACGCTGGTACCGCAGCTGAAAAATATCCTTAGCTAACCAGCTTTTAACAGCGACTAATCCGGCTTTTCGGTCCAAGAAATTGGTCGTTTATTCCCTATTTAATTACCCAAAAATAAGCGCCGTCTGAATCTGCGAAATCAGCTCAATCAGCGTTAATCTGCGATTATGATGGACAAGACCGTTCGCAATCTGCTCGTCGCGCTCGCCAGCCTGCTGGGCTTGGGGGGCATGGCCGCGTTTGCGGCGCTGCGCCAGGCCCACCGCCCGGTGCAGAATATTGTGGTGAACGTGGCCAACGAGTTTGATAATTATTTTATCAGCGAGCGCGGCGTTACGGCGCTGCTCACCAATGGCGGCAAGGAGCCCGTAATTGGCACCGTGCCCGAAGGCCCGCGCCTGCGCGAATTGGAAAGCCGCCTCAAGGCCCACCCCTTCGTGCGCGACGCGCAGGTGTACCGCGACCTGGCCGGCAACCTGCACGCCGATATTCATCAGAACCGTCCCATTGCCCGCCTCGTACACCCCGACGACCGCCTCGATACCTATGTCGATGCCAACGGCCGGCGCCTACCCCTCTCACCGCTCTACACGGCGCGGGTGGCTACCGTGAGCCGGGCCGGCGGCGGCACCCTACCCCCCACTTTTTTCCAAGACAGCACTAGCCGCGGCTACCTCGATTTCCTGCGCTACGTCGATGAGCATCCCTTTTGGCGGGCCCAGGTGGCCGAGGTTTTCGTGGAGCCGGGCGGCAAGCTCAGCTTCACGCAGCAGGTCGGCGACCAGCGGGTCGAATTTGGCGCGCCGGAAGATATTTCTGGAAAATTCGCGAAATTGATGGTATTTTACCGTCAAATTCCGTCTGTTTTAGGCTGGGATACCTACCACCGTGTGAACGTAGAATACCAAAACCAAATAATCTGCGAGTAGTAACCGCCTGTTAATCAAAAATATATTTTTTAGTTAGTTTGCTAACTAATTTAGTCACTGCTCTTTCACTGCCCACTACCTCCCCATGCAACAAGATAAAATAGTCGTCGGTCTCGACATTGGCACCACGAAAATATGCGCCTTGGTGGGCCGTAAAAACGAGTACGGCAAGCTCGAAATTCTGGGCATGGGCAAGGCCGTATCCGATGGGGTGCAGCGCGGCGTGGTGCTCAATATCGACAAAACCGTGGATGCTATTAAGCGCGCCATTCGGCAAGCGGAGGAGCAGTCGGGCATTGATATTGGAGTAGTAAATGTGGGCATCGCGGGGCAGCACATTAAGTCGCTGCAACACAATGGCTCGATTACGCGGCCCAGCGGCGACAACGAGATTACCCAGGACGACGTGAACCGCCTCACGGCCGACATGTACCGCCTGGTGACGCCGCCCGGCTCGCAGATTATCCACGTGATGCCACAGGACTACAAAGTCGATTTTGAGGGTGGCGTGCTCGACCCCATCGGCATGGCCGGCGTGCGGCTGGAAGGCAACTTCCACATTATCACGGCCCAGAGCGCGGCGATTAATAACATTAATAAGTGCGTGACCAAGGCCGGGCTGGCCATTGCTGACCTCATTCTGGAGCCGCTGGCGTCGAGCGTATCGGTGCTGAGCGACGAGGAAAAGGAAGCCGGCGTGGCGCTGATTGATATCGGCGGCGGTACTACTGACTTAGCCGTGTTCAAGGATGGTATTATTCGCCACGCGGCGGTGCTGCCGTTTGGCGGCAATATCATCACCCAGGACATCAAGCAGGGCTGCAACGTGACGCCTAACCAGGCCGAGCAGCTGAAGGTAAAATTTGGCAAAGCCATTGCCGAGGAAGCCAGCGACTACGAAATCGTGAGCATTCCGGGCCTGCCCAACCGCCCGCCCAAAGAGGTATCGCTCAAGAACCTGGCGTATATTATCGAGGCCCGCATGTCGGAGATTATCGAGCTGGTGTATGCTGAAATCTACCGCATGGGCCTGCACGAGCAGCTGTCGGCTGGCATCGTGCTGACCGGCGGCGGCTCGCAGCTCCAGAACCTGGAGCAGCTCACCGAGTACCTCACCGGCCTCGACACGCGCATCGGCTATCCCAACCAGCACTTGGGCAAGGGTAAAATCGAAGCCGTGAAGTCGCCGATGCACGCCACCGGCGTGGGGTTGGTGCTGGCTGGCTACCAGGCTCAGGACGAGCGCATTGCCCGCCCCGGCTACGGCGAGGAAGAGCCGGTCCCGTACAGCTACCAGGCTGCTGCCCCGGTGGCCGCGCCGGTGGTGCCCAGCTTCGCGCCCGCGCCGCCCGCCGCCGCGCAACCCGCCGTGCCTACCCCCCCCGAAGCGCCCAAGCCGCCCAAGGAGCAGAAGGGCCTCAAGTTTTTGAGCGACATGACCCGCAAGCTGAAGGGGATTCTGATTGACGATTTTGACGATAAACAATACTAGGTTGAGTTATGAGTTATGAGTTATGA
>CAZZWL010000021.1:3725-16058 GCA_964657755.1 uncultured Rhodanobacter sp. | reverse complement strand
TCATAACTCATAACTCATAACTCAACAAGTTATGAATTTTACCTTCGACATTCCGACCCAGAGCCGTTCCATCATCAAGGTGATTGGGGTAGGGGGCGGGGGCTCCAACGCCGTGAAGCACATGCACAAGCAGGGCATCAAGGACGTGGAGTTTATTATCTGCAACACTGACCGGCAGGCGCTGGAAAGCTCCACGGTGCCCAATAAGCTCCAGATTGGGGTGGACCTGACCGAGGGCCTCGGCGCGGGTGCCAAACCCGAGCGCGGCCGCCAGGCCGCGATGGAAAGCCGCGAGCAAATCCGCGAGCTGCTGAGCAACGGCACCAAGATGCTGTTTATCACGGCGGGTATGGGCGGCGGCACGGGCACCGGCGCGGCGCCGGTTATCGCGCAGGTAGCGCAGGAGCTGAATATTCTGACGGTGGGTATCGTGACGGCGCCGTTCCTTTTTGAGGGCAAGAAGAAGCGCGACCAGGCCGAGCAGGGCATTAAGGAGCTAAGCGAGCACTGCGATACGGTGCTGGTGATTCTCAACGACAAGCTGCGCCAGCTCTACGGCAACCTCACGATGGGCCAGGCGTTTGCTAAGGCTGATACGGTGCTGACCACGGCCGCCAAGTCGATTGCGGAAATTATTACCGTGACGGCCGATGTGAACGTGGACTTCGAAGACGTGAAAACGGTGATGAAGGACTCGGGCGCCGCCGTGATGGGTAGCTCCGTGACGGAGGGCGAGAACCGCGCCCGCCGCGCCGCCGAGGAGGCCCTGAACTCGCCCCTGCTCAACAACACCGACATTCAGGGCGCGCAGAAGATTTTGCTCAGCATCATGTCGGGCGACCAGGCCGAGCTGGAAATGGACGAGCTGTCGGAAATCACGGAGTACATCCAGGGCAAGGCGGGCGAAGATGCCGAGATGATTTTTGGCCACGGCACCGACGACACCCTGGGCCAGAGCATCCGGGTGACGGTTATTGCCACCGGTTTTGCCCGCGAGGCGCACACCATCTCGACCAGCGGCCAGCCCGACGCCGCCCCCGCGCCGGTAGCCGCTACCCCTGTGCCGGAGCCCCAAGCCAGCGCGCCCGAGCCGGCTCAGGCGAGCCAAGTGGCTCCGAAAGTGCCCACTTTCACTACGCCCGCCGCGCCCGAGCCGGCGCGCGTTACCTACGAACTCAATGGCCCCGCTACCCCCAACGCCCAAACTGGCCTGGCCGGCGCACCCATCACGGCGCCCGGCGACCCGGTGCTGCTATCGGGCCAGGGGCAGGGGGTAGGGCCGCAATCCACTGCCCCGCGCCCCCGCCCCGCCATGCTGGAGGCCCAGGCCGAAGAGCGCCGCCGCCGCTTGCAGCAGCTCAGCCAAAGCCAGGGCCTCTCGCCCGAAGCCACGACCCACCTCGACACGCCCGCCTACCTGCGCCGCGGCCAGAAGCTGGAGCCCGTGACGCCGAGCAGCGCCCAAAACATCTCGCGCTTCAACCTGAGCGACGACAACGAGCTGCTGGGCGATAATCGGTTCCTGCACGATAACGTTGACTAGACCACTGATTAGCACGGATTTTACCGGATTTCACGGATTTTGTGGACGATTCGCTAAGCACCGAACAATCGACTAAAATGAAAAGGCCACCCAAACGGGTGGCCTTTCTTATAGGGTAAGTGATGAATCGGGAATCGTCCACAAAATCCGTGAAATCCGGTAAAATCCGTGCTAATCAGTGGTCAGTTGGGATTTGAAAACCGCTTATCAGTGATAAACGTCGAGTCGGTTAGCGTTTTCAGGAAGGCGATAACCTGCTTTTTTTCGGTGGCGGTGAGGTCCATGTGGGTGCCGAAGGGCGGGTCGTTGATGCCGGCGGGCGCGGCGAGGTTAGGGTCGAGGTTGGGGCTGTTCATCTGCACGTGGTCGGAGTAATGGTCGAGCACTTCTTCCAGGGTTTTGAAGCGGCCGTCGTGCATGTAGGGCGCGGTGAGCGCGATGTTGCGCAGTGTCGGGGCGATGAATTTGCCCTGGTCCACGGCCAGCTTGGTGAGGCCGCCGCGGCCGGGGTCGGTAAAGGTGAGGTCGAGGCCATTGTTGAAAAACTTGCCTTCGTAGCTCGACGACATCAGCGGCTGGGTGTGGCAGTGGAAGCACTCGGCCCCACGCACCGAGCCCGGCGCAATGTGCGTGGTGTAGAGCTTGAGGCCCGCCACCTCGTCGGCCGTGAGGCCCAAGCGGGTTGCCATGTAAGTGTCGTAGCGCGAGCTGCCCGAAATGAGCGTGCGCTCGAACTGCGCCAGGGCTTTGAGCACTAGTGCGTTGGTGATGGTGCTAGTACCGAAGGCCGCCAGAAACAAGGAGGGGTAGGCGCTGCTGGCCTGCAATTTCCCTACCCCCACCGTGAGCGGCTGATGCAGCTCAATGGTGTTTTCGAGGGGCTTGAGAGCCTGGGTTTCGAGCGTTGTGAAGGCGCCGTCCCAGGTGAGCTGAGTGCTCCACAGCACGTTGGCCAGCGACATGGTGCCGCGCGGGTTGGCCACGCCATCGACGCCCACGGCCAGGGGCAGGCCATCGGTAAAGGCCTTGCTCTGCTGGTGGCACGAGCCGCAGTTCATGGTGCCGGTGCTCGATAAGGCTTTTTCGTAAAACAGCCGCCGGCCCAGCGCTACCCCCTCGTTGGTGAGCGGGTTATCGGCCGGAATGACGGGGGTAGGGAAGCCCGTCGGCACCGCGAGCGCGTAGGCCGTGGGTGCGGCCGGCTTGGGCGTTTCGTCGCCGCTACTGCCGCCTTTGCTACAGCTGGCCACGCCCAGCGCCAGGGCGCTCAGCAGCACGCCAGTGCACGAAATAATAGTAGCGCGAAAAGCCATTGGGCGGGTTTGAAAGGCGAAAATAAGCGGCGTTGCGGCGGTAACGACGAAACCGGGCGGCTTGGTTTCCGAGGGCCGCCGGAACAGAGTGGCGCCCGGTACCGACTACCCTAGTGGGGCGGGGCCAGGCGCTGGTCCGTCAAGAATTCCTGGTCCGTGAGCGTATTCAGGAAGGCCAATAAATTAGCTTGTTGGGTAGTAGAAAGCGAGATGCCCAGTCGGCCGTCGGGCTGGCGCAGCAGCGGGTCGAGGGTAGGGTAGAGCTGCACGCCGTGGGCGTAGTGGGCCAGCACTTGGGGCAGTGTTTGGAAGCGCCCATCGTGCATGTAGGGTGCGGTGCGGGCTACGTTGCGCAGGCTGGGCACCTTGAAGCGGCCCCGGTCGGCAGGGCGGGCCGTGATGTGTGCCCGGCCCGAATCGCGCGGAAACGTACGGTCGAGGCCGTTGTTGCGGAAGCTCTCGTCGGTAAATAAATCGGTGGCGTGGCAGCCGCCGCACTTGGCCACGAACAGCGCCTGGCCGCGCTGCTCCGGCGCGCTGAAGGTGCCGCCCGCCTCGTGCCGCACGTGCTTGTCGTAGCGCGACTGGCCCGAGGTAAGCGCCGCCGTAAACTGCGCCAGCGCTCGCAGCAGCTGCGGCGTATCAATCGGCCCCGGCCCGTAGATGGCCGCGAAGCGCTGCCGATAGGTGGGGTCGGCGTTGAGGCGGGCCAGGGCATCGGCTAGGGGCGTGTCCATTTCGGCTTTGCTGGTGAGCGGGGCCAGGGCTTGCAGCTCCAGGCCCAGCACGCCGCCATCGGCCATGAAGCCGTGGCGCCAGCGCAGGTTTTGCAGGGCCGGGGCGTTGCGCGGGCTCAGCCGGCCGCCTACCCCCACGGCCAGGGCCCGGCCATCGGTGAAGGCCCGGCTTTGCTGGTGGCACGAGGCGCAGGCCACCGTGCCGCTGCGCGATAGCCGAGGGTCGTAAAACAGCCGCCGGCCCAACTCAAACGTGGCCGGGTCGGGTTGGTTCCGGGCCAGGCCGTACACCATCGCCGGAAAATTGAGCGGCTGCCCGGCGCCGGGCGGCGGGGTGGGGGTAGCCACCGATACCAGCCCGGCGGCCGCCACGCTCAGCGCCAGCCCGGCCACCAGCCCGCCCCGCGCCAGTAGCCGGCTCCGTGCCGAAAGTTGCCTGAGCGCCCGCATGGCCCTACCCCCCTAGTTGGCGTTGATAGTCTTGACCGTGAACATGCTGGCCGCATAGTTTTGAGCTACTTGCACCGACGAGGGGCTGGGCTCCATCGTGGTCGGGAACGTGCTGAGCGCGAAGCGCGTGCCGCCGTCGAACAGCTTAAGCACGTCGGCCGTGAGGATAATCGCGGCGGCGTGGTCGGCGCGCACCGGCAGGGTAGTGCCGTTAAACGACGGCGCGGCCGTGACAATGGCGCTGTACGGGGCGCGGTAGCCGCCCACGTGGCAGGTCAGGGCCTTGTTGCCGGCCGACGTCACGTTGCCTTCGAGCTTCATGAAAATATGGCCCGTAGACCATACCCAGTACATATTATTGGCCGGGTTGAGGTCGCCGGTCAGCGAAAGCGGGTCGGCCTTGGTCGTGGTCGAGTCGACGCCCACCGTGAACTTCACGCCCGCATAGTCGCCCGTCGGCACGTTGTCGATGGTAAAGGTGGTGGTGCTGGGCTTGGCTACGTTCACCAGGTGGTACACACCCGGCGCGGCGTAGGTGCTGCCGTCGGCCTTGGTGAAAATGACATTGGAGATATAATATTCCAACGTGCTGATGCTGAAGGTTTCCCCGCTGGCCGTGGTGTAGGTAGTGCCATCGAGCGCCACGGCTTTGCTACCCGCCACGTTGTTCAGGGCCAGCGAAACGGTGCCCATGCTGGGCTGGCTGCTTTCGGGGCTGTCTTTTTTGCAGCCATTGAGCAGGCCGGCCGAGAGGGAAAGCAGCAGCGCGGAAACCGCGAAAATGCGACGAGTAGTCATCGATAAAAGACTGGCTAAGTGAAAGCTGACGGGTGCCTATGGCCAGGCCCTAGCCCCTCTGGTGGGAGTGGCAGCCGCCTGATAATCAGCGCGTCGGGGAGCACCTGGTCCCACACGCACCGCGTCCGAATAGTTCAGCCGCGCGCTCCTGGGGGCCGAAAAATGCCTCTTGGTGGCGCTGCCGCGTAGGTGGGGGCCGCCACCGGTCCGAAACGCCGGGCCGCCACCTGCCCCGCCCACGCCGGCAGCGCCAGCCGGAACGGCGCGGGTGCTACCCACTCAAACTTAACCTTGGCTAGCGTGCCGGCCGGGGCTTTGGCAGGGCCATTTTCGGCGCGGCGCAGCTGCCGGGCCAGGTAGCACTTGCCATTGCAGTGCAGGCGTGGGCGAGCCTTGTTCACGCAATACTTGGTGGTGATAGCGGCCCGGTTGACGGCGAAGTTCAGCACCAGCAGCTCGCGCCCAAACGATTGGAGCAAAACCAGCGCGGTGAGAAAGAAGGCCAGTGGGCGCATCATGGCAGCAAAAGGATAGCTACCAAAGATAGCAGCAGGTGCGTGGCGAAGGCGTGAATACTCGCTGGCTGCTACTACTTTTGTCGTCGGTTAATTTGTTTCTACCCGTGAAGCCTGTTTTCGCCTATCTGCTCGCGGCTCTGGTGCTGCTGCAAACCTTCAGCCGCGAGCTGCTGGTGGTGGATTACGCGCTGAACCGGGCCACCATCACGGCGCGCTTCTGCGTGAACAAGGCGCGGCCCGAGCTGCACTGCGATGGCAAGTGCTACTTTGCCAAGCAGCTCAAAAAGCAGGAGGAGCGCGAAAGCAAGTCGGCCAGCCCACTTAAGGAGCGGCTCGAAATGCTGCCGGCTGCTTTTAGCGGCTGGCAGCCGCTGGCCCTACGCCCGGTGGCGCGGGTGGCGCTGCGCTACGGCTGCCTGGTGCCGGGCCACTACGCCGCGCCGCTGGGCGCGGTCTTTCATCCGCCGCTCGGCTAAAAACCAACCTTCGCATGGGGAGTTGCCGGCCGGCCCAGGCCCGGATGCCGCATTGCGCGCGTCCGGCCGCGCCAAGCCTTGCCCCCTTGGTTTGTTTTTAGTCTGATTAGCAAGGGATGAAATCTATTTTTAGAATTGCCGGGCTGGCCATAGGCAGCCTGAGCTGCGCCCACGCGCAGCAAGCCCCCGTGCGCGGCACCGTGCTCGACGCCCAGTCGCAGCAGCCGCTGCCGGGCGTAACCGTGGTGCTACCCAGCACCCGCGTGGGTGCCACCACCGACGCCAAGGGCCGCTTTAGCCTGCCCACGGCGGCGGGAACGCACGAGGTAATCGTCTCATTCATTGGGTATAACACCCAGGACGTACGGGTGCCGGCCAGCGGCCAGCCCCTCACGGTGCGGCTTGAGGCGGCCCCGGTCAGTTTGCAGGGGGTAGTAGTGTCGGCCAGCCGCGAGCAGGAGCGGCGCACCCAGGAGCCGGTCGCCATCAGCCAGGTGTCGCCGCAGCTCATTGCCGATACCAAGGCCACCGCACCTTACCAGCTGCTCAATAAGGTGGCCGGCGTGTACATGGTGGACCTGGGCAATGAGCAGCACATGATGGCTATCCGCCAGCCCATTAGCACCAACGCGGTATACTTGTACCTGGAAGATGGCCTGCCCATCCGGCCCATCGGCATCTTCAACCACAACGCGCTTTATGAGATAAACCAGGCCGGCGTGCGCAGCATCGAGGTGGTGAAAGGGCCGGCCTCGTCGCTCTACGGCTCCAACGCCATCGGCGGGGCCGTCAATTTTCTAACCCAGCGCCCTACCACCCTGCCCACGGCCGGCGCGTCGGTGCAGGGTGACAACTACGGCTACCGACGTGTCGATGCCAGCGCCAGCGGCACGGTGGGCCGGCTTGGACTGTACGCGGGCGGCTACGCGGCCCGGCAGCGCAACGGCTGGCAGGACTACACCGACTTCGAAAAAGAGTCGTGGACGCTGCGGGGTGACTATACGTTTAGTGCTAAAACGCGGCTCATCGGCATGGGCACGTATAACTACCTCAACACCCAAACGCCCGGTACCGTGGACAGCGCCCATTTCTACAGCCGCAGCTACACCAGCAACAACCGTTTCACGAACCGCGTGGTGACGGCCGTGCGCGCCAGCCTGCGCCTGGAGCACGACTGGAGCCCCGCGCAGCAAACGGCCCTCACGGCCTACACCCGCTACAACTCGACGGGCCAGCTGCCGAGCTACTACATCGCCGACGTGCGGGTCAACGGGGCGTATCAAAGCTCTAATGGACAAGTAAATAACCAGTCATTTCACAGCTACGGGGCCTTGGTGCAGCACCGCGCCGACCTGGGCTTTCTGAACTCGCGGCTCATCGTGGGTGGGTATTTTGATTATAGCCCGAGTACCTACTACGCCCGCTACCTGACTATTCAGAAAGACGTGGCCAGTAACTTTTATACCGGCTATACCGACACCGGTCGCTACCTCGACGACTACAAAACCGACCTCTATAACGCGGCGGCCTACGCCCAGTACGAAGTGCAGGCGACGGAGGCGCTGCGCATCGTGGGTGGCCTGCGCTACGACCGGGTTCAGTACAATTTTGTGAATAACCTGAGTGGCGCGCAAACCACCAAAAAGGCAGCGCAGAACAATGTGTATAACATCGTGGCGCCCAAACTGGGGCTGACCTACGCGCTGGGGCCGGCCCAGGGCGTGTACGCCAATTTCAGCACCGGTTTTCAGCCGCCCGAAACCAGCAGCCTGTATAGCTCGCGCCAGACAATCGAACTCAAGGAAGCCAACTTCAAGAACTACGAGGCCGGCGGCTGGGTGGCGCTGTTTGCGCGCAAAGTGTACGTAGACCTGAGCGTGTACCAGATGGAAGGCCGCAACGAAATCGTGAGCCTGTTGCAGCCCGACAACACGACCCAGAGCCAGAATGTGGGCGCGACCCGCCACCAGGGCATCGAGTACACGCTGACTTACGCGCCCGTTTCGGAAGTGAACTTCCGCCTCAGCGGCACCAACGCCCGCCATACCTATCTGGAATACAGCGAGGTAGTGCAGGGTAAGAACCGCGACTACTCGGGCAATCGCATGGTGAATGCCCCCAACTGGATTGCCAACGCGGAGGTGTACTACAAGCCGCGCTTCGTGCCCGGCGCGCGCCTGGGCCTGGAGTATCAGCGCATTGGCGCCTACTACACCAACACGGCCAACACCAAAACCTACGCCGGCTACAACTTGCTAAACCTGCGCCTGGGCTACCGCCTACCCCAGCCCGCTCTGCGCGGCCTGGAAGTGTGGGCCAACGTGGTGAATCTAGGTAATGCGCTGTACGCCACGCTGGTAACGGCCAACCAGTACGGCACCACCTACACGGCTGCCGCGCCCCGCACCGTCACGCTGGGCGCCGGCTACACGTTTGCCGCCAAGGCGAAAAACGAGTTGTAAAGCGGAGTGGCCCGCCGCTTCCGGGCGCTTTTCTTCAACGATTAACGGAGTACCACTCCGTTTTACAATCTTTTTTATGCAAACCACTTCCACTCCGCCGCCCCGCGCGGCGGCCTCGTCCGTGCGGCGCTTCGTGGGCCGCCACCTGTACCGCTGGCACCGTACGCTGGGCCTGGTTACCCTGCTGCCCGTCATCATGTGGACGCTCAGCGGGCTCTCGCACCCGCTGATGTCCAACTGGTTGCGGCCGGCCATTGCCCACGAAACCCTGCCTACCCCCCCGTTGCGGCCCGGCGCGCTGGCCGTGCCCGTGGCGCAGGTGCTGAGCCAGCATCACCTGGCGGCCATCCAGAACCTGCGGGTGGTGCAGTTTCAGCAGCAGCCTTATTACCAGGTGACTGACTACCGGGGCCGGCTGCGCTACTTTGCCGCCGCCACGGGGCAGGAGCTGCCCGGCGGCGACCGCGCCTACGCCGAAGACGTAGCCCGCTACCTGCTGGCCGACTCGACCAGCGCCGTGGCCAGCGCCGAGCGCCTGACGCATTACACGGCTGACTATAAGTTTATTAATCGCCTGCTGCCGGTCTGGAAAATTACCTTCGACCGGCCCGATGGCATGGCCATTTTCGTGGAAACTGGGCAGAGCCGGCTGGGCACGTTCAACAACCACGCCCGCGCCCGCTTCCTGTGGGTATTTGGAATGCTGCACAACTGGGATTTTCTCGACGCCCTACCCCGGCCGCTGCACCTGGGTATCATGCTGGTATTCACGACGGTTATCTGGCTCTCGGCCCTGAGCGGGCTGGTTATTTACGGCTTCGTGCGAAAGAAATTGCGGCAGCCGCGCTCGGCCCAGGACCAGGTAGGCTGGCTGCGGCGGCGCCACCGCACGCTGGGGCTGTGGGTGGCGTTCGTCACGTTCACCTTCGCGCTGAGCGCCAGCTACCATTTGTGGCAAAAATTCACCCCCGACCGCCGCGAGGAAGTGGCGCGGGTGAGCGCCTTCGCCGCCAGCGAGCTGACCTGGCCGCTGACTGACGCCCTACCTGGTCCCGCACCCGTCACGCGGGTATCGCTGGCGCGCGTGGGTGGCCAGCCGTACTACCGCCTGGTAAGTAAAGACGCTGAGGGTAAGCCTACTGTGCAGTACCACAGCACCCGCGATGGCCAGCTGCTGCCCGGCGGCGAGTCTATTTACGCTGCCGAACTGGGCCAGGAGTTCATGCTGGCGCTCAACGGCCACCCGGCCACCGCCAGCGCCACCGGCGCGGCCGAAGACGGCGCCTTGCCCGACTGCTGCACCGCTCCCGCCCTCACGGCCGAGGCCCCGGCGGCCATCGGGGCGCCTGCGGCGGTGGGGGTAGGCGGTTCCGCGCCGGCCCTGGCCAAGCTGGGCAGCCCCGAGCTGGTCACCAGTTTTGCTGGCGAGTATGGCTTCGTGAATAAACGGCTGCCCGTGATGAAGTTAGCCTACGCTGGCCCCGGCCACCCGGCCCTGTACGTGGAGCCTGCCACTGGCCGCCTGGCCGCCCTCGTCACCGACGGCGACCGGCGCGAGGGCCTGTCCTTCGCGGTACTCCACAAGTTCTTTCTGATGGACTGGGCCGGCAAAAATATCCGCGACGCGGTGGCCATGCTCTCGGCGCTGGGCGTGCTGGCCGTCACGCTCTACGGTTTCACGCTGCTGCTCAAAACGCGGCGGTAGTAATGGGGTAGTTGGTAGTGGAGTAATTGGTAATGGGGTAAAATAGAACGTCATGCTCATCTGGCGTCCGCTTGTCGAAGCATCTCGCTCGGGGTAGTAACTCAATCGTTTAACGGTTTTGATTACTGCTGCACGCGAGATGCTTCGACAAGCGGACGCCAGATGAGCATGACGTTCTTTTTTACCCCACTACCAACTCAGCAGTGCTTCGGCCTGCTCGCGCAGCAATTGCTCAAAGAGCGGACTACTCAGCTTGCCCTCGACCGAGAGGTGCTGACTGATGCCGGGTAGGCGCACGCGCTGCGGCAATACGTTGGTGCCCAGGTAAAACAGAATATCGGTGAGGTGACTGAGCGCCAGCGCGCCGCCCATGCTGCCGCTGCTCAGGCTGATGAGGGCCGCTTTTTTACCCCGGATACCGCCGGGGTAGGGTAGGGCGTCGATGAACGACTTGAGGGCGCCGGGGATGGAACAGTTGTATTCGGGCGCGATGATGACGAGCTTATCGGACTGGTTGAGCGGGGCGATGAAGGCGTTAAAATCGTCGTGCCGCCCGGCGTTGTGGTAAAGCGCCACGTTGAGAAAGTCCTCCGGTAAATCCGTTAAGTCCATAAACTGGTGGGCCGCGCCTAGCTCCGTGAGTAGGGTAGCGTAAAAATTGGCCACAATGCGGGCGCGGGATTGGGGGCGGTTGGTGCCGACGAGAAGGGTAATCAAGTGCTTAATGTTTTAGAAAGTAAACGGCAGCGGTATGCGGATTTTTGGTAAGGAGCAACAAGTCACCCGCGTGTCATTTCGAGCTTGTCGAGAAATCTCGCTCACCCCATTGCACAGCGCCTAAACGGCGCGAGCGAGATTTCTCGACAAGCTCGAAATGACGGGCTTACAGATTCAAGATGGCTCCCTTATCATTAACCAATAACCGCTAATAAAGTCCGCGCAGCCAGCCACCATCCACGGCCGTGGAGGTGCCGGTGAGGTAGCTGGCCCGCTCGGAGCACAGAAACGCGGCCAGCGCGGCAAACTCGCGCGGCTCGCCCAGCCGGCGCATGGGTATCTCATTGGTCCAGCGCTCGGTAGCTTGTTCGGCCGATATGCCCTCGCGGGTGGCGGCCGCGCCGGCCAGATGCTCCACGCGCTCGGTGCGGGTGTAGCCCGGCAGGATGCAGTTGACCGTGACGCCGCTGGCCGCCACCTCGTTGGCCAGGGTACGGGCCAGGCCCGTCACGGCCGCCCGCAGGCTGTTGGAGAGCAGCAGCCCGGCGATGGGCTGCTTCACGGCAATGGACGTGATATTCAAAATCCTGCCCCAGCCGCGGGCCTGCATGCCGGGCAGCACGGCGCGGGTTAGCTCCACTACGCTGGTGAGCAGCAGGCGGGTAGCGGCGTCCCAGGCGGCGGCATCGTGCTGGGCAAACGTGCCGGCCGGCGGCCCGCCCGCGTTGGTGACCAGGATATCGACCTGCCCAAACTCGGCCAGCGCGGCCTGCACCAGCCGGGCCACGTCGGCGGGCTGGCTCACGTCGGCGGCCACGCCCAGCACCCGCGCGCCGGTGGCCGCGCGGATGGCGGCGCAGGTTTGCTGCAAGGTGTCGTCGGTGCGGGCGCACAGCACCAGGTGCGCGCCTTCGGCGGCCAGCTCTTCGGCCACGGCGCGGCCCAGGCCCTTGCTGGCCGCCGCCACGAGGGCCACTCTTCCGGTTAGTCCGAGGTCCATGTTGGGGGTGTAATGAGATGAGGAATGGGGTTTAAAGGCGAGAGGAGGGGTAGGGAGACATTTTCATTGCCGCGCTGCGCTCGCACTGAAAATGTCTCCCTACCCCTCCTCAACGACTCACTTCTGGCGCAGGTAACTGTCGCTGCCGTCGAGCCAGTCCTGGCGGGGCGGGCTGAATACGTCCACGTCGAGGGTGTCTTCCAGGGCCTCGGCGGTGTGGGGCAGCCACGACGGGATGGTCAGCACCTCGCCGGCGCGCACAATGACTTCCTGGCTGCCATCGTCGCCCAGGTGAAAGCGCAGCGCGCCCTCCAGGATGTAGGTAATCTGCTCGTTATGATGCGAGTGCTTGGGCACGATGGCGCCCTGCTTGAGGTACACGTGGGCCAGCATCATCTGGTCGCCGGTGATGAGGCGGCGCGCGATGGTGTCGGACAGCTCATCCTTGGGCATGTCGTCCCAGCGGTAGTGCGTGGCGGGGGGAATGGAATCCATGAGGGGGTAGGGAGTTAAGGAGATGTAAAGAAAGTAGCGCGAAGTTTCCACTTCGTGCGCGAGCACAGCGAGCAGGCGGCACCGCGTGGCGCGCACGACGATGCTCGCTGCGCTCGCGT
>CAZZWL010000021.1:0-3715 GCA_964657755.1 uncultured Rhodanobacter sp. | reverse complement strand
CCAAGCCGTGCTTATCGAGTAGGCCCGGCAGGCCGGCCAGGGTAAAGCGGGCGCCGGTCAGCACGTTGGCCTCGGGGTCGAGGCTGAAGCCGGTGGCGGTGGTGAAGTCGGTGCCCACCAGCCGCGTATCGTGGAAGACGGTGCCCGTGAGGTCGCAGTCGGCAAAGGCGGCTCCGCTGAGGTCGGCATTAGTGAAGTCGGTTTCGGCCAGCGAGCAGTGCGCGAAGCGCGTGCCCACCAGCTTCTTGCCCCCAAAGGAGGCGTAGCGCAGCTGGCAATGGTCGAAATGCACCCCAAACAGCATGTCCTGGCACGCCCCGAAAGCCACGCCCAGCAGCTTGCAGTCAAGGAATGCCACGTTTTGCAGGGCTGCGCCGCCGAGCTTGGCCGTGGTTAGGTTGCAGCGCTCGAAGCGGCAGTCCTCGAAGCGCAGGCCCGCCAGGTTGGCCTCGCTCAGGTCGCAGCCCACAAAATGGTACTGCTCCAGCTCGCGGCCCAGCGCCAGCAGGCGCGGCGCGTCAAGGCAGGTGAGCACGTTTTCGGCGGGGAAATAATCGGGTGGGCGCAGGGCGGCGGGCTTTCGGCGAGGTTTCATACTGCCAAAGTAAAGCGGCCCGCCGGCTAACCTCCCGGTGCGCTTCGCGGTTTAAGGCAAGTTGCCCAGGCGCCACGCCCGGCCCGCGCCCCTGCGGCCGGCTCTGTGCCGGGCAACCCAACTTGCGCGCTATGCCCGCCCTCACCCGCACCATCTATTTCAAAAACACCGTCGGCTGCATTTGGGAAGAACCCGAAGGCTACCTGCGCCTGGAGTACTACCCTGGCGCGCGGGAAGAAACCCAGTTTAAGGCCCTGCTCACGCACGTGCGCCAGGCATTGCTGCGTCACGGCTGGAGCCGCCTGCTCATCAACCAGCAGCAGATGAGCCCCTTCCGGCCCGCCGAAGAAACCTGGATGGTGAACGAGTGGCTGCCCCAGACCGTGCGCGAAGCCGGCTACCGCTACGGCGCCGTGGTAGTAGCTCACGACGTATTTGCCCGCCTGGTTATGTCGAACATTGCCCTGACCAGCCGCAAGCTGGGCCATACCTACCGCAATTTCGAGCAAGAAAAAGAAGCCGTCGATTGGCTGGCTAGTGTAGGGTAGTGAATGATGGGTAGTGAGCAGCGAAAAGGAACGCCATGCTGAGCTTGTCGAAGCATGACGTTCCTTTTTCCTTCTACACCTGCCCGGCCAATAAATCCTCGAAGGTTTGGCGGCGGCGGATGAGGCGCGGGGCGGCGTCGCCGTCGAGCAGCACTTCGGCGGGGCGCAGGCGCGAGTTGAACGAGCTGCTCATCTCGAAGCCGTAGGCGCCGGCGTTGTGAAAGGCCAGCACGTCGCCCTCGCGCACCTCGGGCAGCAGGCGGTCCCAGGCAAAGGTGTCGGTTTCGCAAATGTTACCCACCACCGTGTACAGGCGCTCGGGGCCGCTGGGGTGGCTTAGGTTCGAGATGTAGTGGTAGGCGTCGTACATCATGGGCCGAATGAGGTGGTTGAAGCCCGAATTGACGCCCGCAAACACGGTGGCCGTGGTGTGCTTCACCGTCGAAACTTCCACCAGCAAAAAGCCCGCTTCGCTCACCAGGTACTTGCCGGGCTCAAACCAGGCTTCGAGCGGCCGGCCGTACTCCTTTTCAAATTCGGCGAAAGCTGCCGTCACCTGCTGGCCCAGGCTGGGCATGTCGGTTTCGTAGTCGCCGGGCTTGTAGGGCACTTTAAAGCCCGAGCCCAGGTCCAGAAACTCCAGGTCGGGGAAGCGCCGGGCGGCGTCGAACAAAATATCCAGCGCCCGCAGAAACACGGCCACGTCCTTGATTTCGGAACCCGTGTGCATATGCAGGCCGCGCACGTGCAGGCCGGTGCCCTTCACCACGCGCTCCAGGTGGCGCATCTGGTGAATGCTGATGCCGAATTTGCTGTCGATGTGGCCGGTCGAAATCTTGTAGTTGCCACCCGCCTCGATGTGTGGGTTCAGGCGCACGCACACGGGGTAGGAGCCGCCGTAGGTGGCCCCAAACTGCTCCAGGATGGCCAGGTTATCGATGTTCAGGTTCACGCCCAGCTCCTTGGCCTCCACCAGCTCGCTGAACGCCACGCTGTTGGGCGTGAAGAGAATGTTTTCGGGCTGAAAGCCCACGTGCAGCCCCAGCCGCACCTCGTTGAGGCTCACGCAGTCGAGGCCCGCGCCCTCGGCCAGCATCACCTTCAGGATGGCCACGTTGGTGAGCGCTTTGCAGGCGTAAAAAAACCGCGTGGGGTGGCCGCTAAAGGCCGCCGTGAGCTTGTGGTACTGGGCCCGAATGGTATCGGCCTGATATACGTAGAGGGGGGTGCCAAACTGCGCGGCGGCGGCCAGCAGGGCGGGGGTAGGGAGCGAAGCAGACATTACGAAGCAGCAAAGGGCAGCGGCCGGGCCGCGCCCGCAAAGGTACGGGCGCTGCGGAGGTAGCCGCATTCAGCGAGCCACTGATATATTTGCCCGCCTGCCTCTAGGTTTTCTTCCCCTTCCTTTTCCGTGAAAAACTGCTTATTGCTGCTGCTGAGCTGGTTGCTGGCGGGCCCCCTGGTGGCCCACGCGCAAGACATTCCCCCCACCAGTTACCAAACCGAGCACGACTCGCTGTGGCAGCGGGCCGCGCGGGTACGCACATTCGTTGATTCGCGCATCGCGCAATCGCACAGCTCGTTTCTGGCGCTGGCCGGCATCAGTCGCCGCACCAAAAGCCTCGCCCCTCGGCGGCTCAATAGCGTGACGGCCAAACCATCTGATTATCGGATAGTTAAGAAGGAGATAACCAAGCACAAAACCCACACGGCCGACGTAACCAAGGTCTACTACTACACTATCAGCGGCAAGCCGCTGCTCTCCGAGCTCTACCAGCAGCACCAGCTGGTGCGCCTGCGCCTCTACGAATACAGTGAGCGCAACGGCCGCGCTTTCAACCACCCGTTTCGGGCCTCAGAGTGGGTGCGCGGCGACCATTTGCGCCTCACTATCCGCAACGCGGCCGACGACGGGGGGCCGGCGCGCAGCTACTACTTTACTACCCCCCGCCCGCCTGAGCAAGCTGGTAATTAGGTAGCTACTCACTAAGTTTTCTTCGTTGTAATGGCTGATAACTTGTCCGAAGTGTGGCTGCGCGGCCCGCTCCCTGCTGTGCCGCCGCTGTTGCAGCCGGTGGCCCATGCTCTGCTGCAAGCCCGCGAAGAAGTAGCCGCGCTCATGGCCAATTTCCCGGCCGAACGACTAGCCGAGCGGCCGCTCGGCCTAGCTTCGGTGGGCTTCCACCTGCGCCACCTCACGGGCGTGCTCGACCGCACGTTTACCTACGCCCGTGGCGCGGCCCTTAGCAAAAGCCAGCTGGCCTACCTGGCCACCGAGGGCCAGCCGCCCACGCACGCCGGCGCCGTACCGGAGCTAGTGCAAGCTTTTCATCAGCAAGTAGATGCGGCGATGAGGCAGCTGGAAAATACCCCCGAAGCCACGTTGCCCGAGTGGCGGGGGGTAGGGCGGGCCCAGCTGCCGAGCACCGTAATCGGCCTGCTGGTGCACGCCGCCGAGCACACCACCCGCCACGTGGGCCAGCTGCTGGTCACGGCGCGGGTAGTGAGTAATGGGTAATAGGTAATGAGTAGTAGGTAAAAGAACGTCATTCCTCGGCAAGCTCGGAATGAC
>CAZZWL010000020.1:40052-52586 GCA_964657755.1 uncultured Rhodanobacter sp. | reverse complement strand
GGCCCCGCCGGCGCCCGCGCCGCCCTGGGCACCACCCGCATCGCCGCCCCCAACACCGCCGCCCGCATCGCCGCCCTCCTTCAGGTCGTCGTTGTTCACACCCTTGCCGCGGCGGGGGGCGTCGCCGGCCGTCAGCTTGCCAATGCGGTAGCTGAAGTTGATTTTAAAGCTGAGGTTATGCACGACGTTGGTGCTGTTCTGGGTCAGTATCGGGCCGTTGATGGGCACGTTCACGCCGTTGTAGGCGTAGCTGTCCACGTAGGGCGTGGCCACGTCGGTGCGAATGCGAATCTGGCCGGTGAAGAAGTTCTCCGCCCCAAAGCCGATGCTGCCGCGCTTCTCGGCAAAGCTCCTTTGCAGGCTCAGGCTGTAGATGCCGAAACCGCTCTGGTAGCCCTGCAGCTGCACCTGCTGACCGCGGTAGAAGCCGAAAGCCTGCAGCGAGTAGCTCTTGCCCAGGTCATACGAACCGAAGACGCGGGCATTCGTCACGAAGCCCTTGTTGCTCGAGTTGTAGAGCACGCTGGGGTCGTTGTTGCGCAGCACGGCGTAGTACACGTCCACGCTGCCGTTGAGCGAAAGCTTGCCCGTATTGGCGCCCGCAAACAGGCTGCTGCCGTAGGCATTCTCGGTGCCCGCGTTCTGAAACGTGCTCAGCAGCGCACCCTGAATCTTGTTCGGGTTCAGCGAGTCGGGTAGGGGCACCCGCACCGTCTGAATGGCCCCGGTGGTGTTGCGCATAAAGGCCGTCACGTTCAGGTTCACCTTCTGCTTGATGGTGGTGCTGTAGCCCAGCTCGTAGTTGTTGGTGTATTCGGGGCGCAGCAGCGGGTTGCCGGCCGAGGCGTTCAGCGGGTTGCTGGCCTGCACGTTGGGGTTCAGAAACTGCAGCGACGGGCGCTGGATGCGGCGGTTGTACGACAGCTTTACCACGTTGCCGTTCTCCAGCTTGCGCGAGAGGTTAATACTCGGCACCAGCACGCCGTAGTCGGGAATGTCGGTGTTGGTGAGCACCCCCTTGTTGTTCGTAAAGTCAGCCGAAATCGTGGTGTACTCGAAGCGTACGCCCGGCTTCACGGTGAAACCCTTAGGTAGGCCGATGGTGTAGGTGACGTAGCCGGCCGTCACGTTCTGGCGGTAGCGAAACGAGTTGTTGAGCGAGGCGCTGCCGGCGGCCGGCTGCAGCGCCGGGTCGTAGAAGTAGCTGTAGTCGCTGTTTACGCGGCGCACAATATCCTTGGCGCCCAGCTCCAGCAGCTGGTTTTTCACGGTCGGCGTCTGGTAGTCTACTTGCGCCGTGTACTCCTCGTTGTAGCTCTGGTTGTTGTTACCCAGCTGGCCAATGTAGGTGTTCTTCGTCAGGTCGCTGGGATTGAAAACGCTGTTGGTGAAGTTGTTCGTCTGGTTGTTGCGGCTGAAAAGGGTCAGCACGCTCAGCTCGCGCTGCTCGGTCTGGTAAGTGTGGGTGTAGTTGAGGCTGGCGTCGATAGTGTTCGACTTGCCGACTGACGTCACGTCGCGCAGCGAGTTCACGACCAAGGGGGCGCCGTTGGTGCCCAGGCGGCTTATCAGGCCATCCTGGTAGTTGTCAGAGTTGCGCACCCCGTAGGCCAGCGAACCGGCCAGCGAGTTGTGCTTGTCAAAATCATACGTCAGGCCCAGCGTGTAGCGCCCGAAAGCGTCGTTACGCCGGGTGGCCGCCGACTGCGCCACCGTGGTGCGGTCGCCGGTGCCCAGGCTCACGCTGGTCTGCGAGTTTTCGAAGCTGCCCGGCTGGTTATAGCTGGCCCGCCCAAAGCCGCCCAGCGATATCCCAAACTTGTTGTTGCGGTAGTTGCCGTTCAGGCCCAGGTTACTGGCCCGAATGCCCACGCCGGTGTTAAGGCTCAGCGAGCCGCCCTTCAGGTTATTGGTCTTCGTAACGATGTTGATAATGCCGCCCGAGCCTTCCGCGTCGTACTTGGCCGAGGGCGAAGTAATGACCTCCACCGTCTGAATCTGGTCGGCCGGAATCTGCTTGAGCGCGTCGGCCACGCTGCTGGCCGCGATGGTCGAGGGCTTGTTGTTAATCAGCACCCGAATGTTGGAGCTACCGCGCAGGCTCACGTTGCCGTCCAGGTCCACGCTCAGCAGCGGCACGCGCTTGAGCACGTCGGTGGCATCGCCGCCGGCCGTGGTTTTGTCCACGTCGGCGTTGTAGATAGTGCGGTCCACGCGCTCCTCAATGAGCGGCTTCTTACCCGTCACTACCACTTCGCCCAGCTTCTGGGCCGATGCGGCCAGCGCGATAGTGCCCAGCGCCACGTTGCCGCCAGTGGCCGGAATCGTCACGGTGCGCGACTGCGTGGTGTAACCCAGAAAGCTGACCTCGACCCGGTACGTGCCAGCCGGAATACCGGGTAGCACAAACTTGCCATCATCGCCGGCCACGCCGCCATTCACGGGGCTGTTGGTGCTGGGGTTGATGACGTTGACCGTGGCGTAGGATACCGGCTTGCCGGTGGCCGCCTCCGTGATGGTGCCGCTGATGCGGCCCGCCGCTTTGGCCGCCGCCGCCGCCGCCGGGGCCGCCGGCCGGCCGCCCGCCTGGCCGTAGCCCAACTGCGGACTAGCAAAGAAAGTGGCGGCCAACAGTCCCGCCAGGGGTAGCGTAGTCTTTTTCATAAAAATCATAACGGCCAAAGTGCGCAAACGGCCCGCAATAGTTGCACTGCGGGGCTATATTTTTGGCAAACGGTCGGCCGAAGCCTTGCTTGTGCCGACTAAGTCGGCTGCACCGCCGATTGCCCGTGGTCTGGGGAAGCTGATTTTTGGGTTTTTGGCTACAACCGCCCGGCTCACCCTGTCGTACCTTTGAAGTCGGCCGGCCAATCTTTTAGCCCGCCCCGCGGTTGCTTAGCCGCGCCCTTCTTTTTGCTGCCCCGATGATTATTGAACCTGGCCCGCTCCTGGCGGCGATAGCCTCGCCCGACGACCTTAAGAAGCTCGCTCCCGAGCAGTTAGTGCAAGTGAGCACCGAATTGCGCGAGTTCATCATCGACACGGTGAGCATCTACGGCGGGCACTTCGGCGCTTCATTGGGGGTAGTCGAGTTGACGGTGGCACTGCACTACGTTTTCAACACGCCTTACGACCAATTGGTCTGGGATGTTGGGCACCAGGCCTACGGCCATAAAATATTGACGGGTAGGCGCGACCGTTTTCCCACCAACCGCCGCTACGGCGGCATGTCGGGCTTCCCCAAGCGCAGCGAGAGCGAGTACGACGCCTTCGGCGTGGGCCACAGCAGCACCAGCATCGGGGCGGCGCTGGGCATGGCCGTGGCTTCAGATTATAAGAAGGAGTTTGACCGCCAGCACATTGCCGTGATTGGCGATGGCGCCATGACGGCCGGCATGAGCTTCGAGGCCCTCAACCACGCCGGGGCCATCCGCAACAACATGATTGTCGTGCTCAACGACAACTGCATGAGCATTGACCCCAACGTGGGCGCGCTCAAGGAATACCTCACCGACATCACCACCTCGCGCACCTACAACAAAGTGCGCGACGAGCTGTGGAACGTGCTGGGCAAGCTGAGTAAATTCGGCCCTAACCCCCAACAGATTGCCCGCAAAGTGGAGGCCGCCATGAAGGCTACCCTGCTCAAGCAGAGCAACTTGTTTGAGGCGCTGAACTTTCGCTACTTCGGCCCCGTCGATGGGCACGACGTGCAGCACCTGGTGGCGGTGCTCAATGACCTCAAAAGCATTCCCGGCCCCAAGCTGCTGCACTGCGTGACCGTGAAGGGCAAAGGCTACGCGCTGGCCGAAAAGGACCAGACGCTGTGGCACGCGCCGGGCCTGTTTGATAAAATCACCGGCGAGATTTACAAGAAAGTCCCCACTACCCCCCAGCCGCCCAAGTACCAGGACGTATTCGGCCACACGCTGCTGGAGCTGGCCCAGGCCAACGATAAGGTGATGGGCGTAACGCCCGCCATGCCCAGCGGCTCGTCCCTGAATATTATGATGGCGGCCATGCCCGAGCGCGCCTTCGACGTGGGTATTGCCGAGCAGCACGCGGTTACGTTTTCGGCGGGCCTGGCCACGCAGGGGCTGGTACCGTTCTGCAACATCTACTCGTCGTTTATGCAGCGCGGCTACGACCAGGTGGTGCACGACGTGGCCCTGCAAAACCTGCACGTGGTGTTCTGCCTCGACCGCGCTGGCTTTGCCGGGGCCGACGGCCCTACCCACCACGGTAGCTACGACCTGGCCTACATGCGGAGCATCCCCAACATCGTGGTGAGCGCCCCCATGAACGAGCAGGAGCTGCGCAACCTCATGTACACGGCCCAGCTGCCCGAAAACGCGGGGCCGTTCAGCATTCGCTACCCCCGCGGCGAGGGCGTGATGCCCGAGTGGCGCACGCCGCTCCAGCGCGTGGCCATCGGCACGGGGCGCGTAGTGCACGAGGGCGAGGCGGGCGGCGTGGCCATCCTCAGCATCGGGCACATCGGCAACTACGCCGTGAAAGCCACCACCACCCTCGCCGCCGAGGGCCTCGACGTGGGCCACTACGACATGCGCTTCTGCAAGCCGCTCGATGAGGAAATGCTGCTGGCCGTGGCCCGCCGCTACCGCGCCATCGTGACGGTGGAAGACGGCTGCCTACCCGGTGGCTTCGGCTCGGCGATGCTCGAATTCTTGACTGATAACGGCCTGCACCTGCCCGTGCGCCGCCTCGGCATTCCCGACCGCGTGGTGGAGCACGGCACCCAGGACCAGCTCTACCACGAGTGCGGCTTCGACGCCGCCGGCATCGCGCAGGCCGTGCGCGAAATGAGCGCCAAGGTCAGCGACGCCGTGCGGGCTACCGTGCTGGGGTAGGGCAGGCTTTGGCTCACGGCGCTGGCGGGCAACCTCATCCCCGGCCCCACTCCCCAAGCAGAGGGGCCGGGGGTGAGGTTGCCCCAACCGCGCCGCAAACAATCGCCCGCCCGCAACTGTCTTGCCTGAACGCCGTCGGCGGGGCCTACCCCCCTCGGCAGCATTCACGCTTAAGACCTTTTCCACTATGGCTACTACCACTGCCACCTACCCCGCCACCTTCACCATCGGTGGCGACCTGACCGTTAACCGCCTAGGCTACGGCGCCATGCGCATTACCGGCGACGGCATTTGGGGCCCGCCCCAGGACCATGCCGAGAGCATTCGGGTGCTGAAGCGCGCCGTGGAGCTGGGCGTCGATTTTATCGACACCGCCGACAGCTACGGACCCAACGTATCGGAGGAGCTGATTGCCGAGGCGCTGCATCCGTACCAAAAAGGCCTCGTGGTGGCCACCAAGGGCGGCCTGCTGCGCACCGGCCCCAACCAGTGGCCCGTCGATGCCAGCCCCAAGCACCTCGAAGAGGCGCTACACGGCAGCCTCAAGCGCCTCAAAATAGAGCAGATTGACCTCTACCAGCTGCACCGCATCGACCCGAACGTGCCAATGGAAGACACGTTCAAATTTCTGCAAAAAGCGCAGCAGGATGGCCTGGTGAAGCACATTGGCCTGTCGGAAGTTGACGTGGACCAGATTAAGAAGGCCCAGGAATTCTTCCCGGTGGTGTCGGTGCAGAACATGTACTCGGTTGACAACCGCAAGTGGGAGCCAGTGCTCGACTACACCCGCGCGCAGCACATGGCCTTTATTCCGTGGTATCCGCTCTCGGGCGGCAACAAAGAAGCTTTAGCGGCCCTGGACAGCTTGGCCAAGAAGCATGGCGCCACCCAGCAGCAGATTGCCCTGAGCTGGCTGCTGCACCACTCGCCCAACATCTTGCTCATCCCCGGCACTTCCAAAGTGAAGCACCTGGAGGAGAACATGAAAACGGCGGCTATCCAGCTGTCGGAGGAAGACATGGCGGCGCTGGATAAAATAAAGTCCGCGTAACGCGGTTGATGACTAGCACGTTAAACAAAGCCGACCAGCCAGCCTGGTCGGCTTTGTTTTTTTCCTACCCCCTCCGTTATAACCCATGCCGCGCTCCCTCCTTGCTCTCAAAACGCCGCTGCTGGCCCTGGCGCTTGGGCTGGCCGCCTGCTCGTCGGAGCAATTCACGCAGACCGATAGCCGGCCGGGCGTTAATCTAAGTCAGTACAAGACCTATAATTTTATGGATGCCCTGGCCCGCAACGACTCGGCGTTCACGAATTCGGGCTCCAACATCTTCGACCTCAAGCGGGCCGTGACGCACGAAATGGAGGCCCGCGGCTTCCGGCTGGCCCCGCAGCCCGACCTGTGGGTAAATATTGGCCTCGTGACCCAGCAGCGCACCCAGACCCGCACCGCCAACTACCAAACCGACGGCCCCTACTACATCGGCCAGCGCAACTACCACTGGCAGGCCAACGAGATTCCGGTGGGCGAATACCAGGAAGGCACCGCCACCATCGACCTGGTCGATGCGGCGCGCAAGGAGCTGGTGTGGCAGGGCACTACCTCCACCATTTTATCGCGCACGCCCAGCCGCGCCTCCAAGCAGATTGAGAAGGGGGTAGCCGACGTATTCGCTCGCTTGCCGATGCCCGCGAAGTAAGTGTAAAACGGAGTGGCACTCCGTTTCTGGGCCAACAGATAAACGGGAGTGGCACTCCGTTTTACACGCACTCAGTGGGCGCTGCGGCGGTCAATGAGCTGCACCACGTCTGTGGTGGCTACCGACTGCCCGGTTTCGGCGGCGCGGTAGATGGCTTCGAGCAGCTGCACGTCGCGCAGGCCCATTTCGCCGGGCACCCGGGTGGGCTTGTTTTGCAGCACGCACTGGGCGAAGTCGTCCAGCTGGGCCGCTTGCTGGTTGATATTGGGCAGGTTGAGCTGGTTGTCGTTGCGGCTGGTTTTGCCGGCCAAGCCGCCGTAGCCGAAGGCCGGCTCCAGCTCAAACCAACCCTGGGCGGCGTCGGCGCGCAGCCTACCCTGCATATTCTCGGCGTAGGTGGTGCGGCAGTCGGCCACCGCGCCATCGGCGAAGTGCAGCTGCCAGTTTATGCCCGCTTCCACTTCCTTGAACAGCACCGGGTCGGGATTGGGAATAAACTTGGCCGTGACCGACACCGGCACCTGGCCCTTGGTGTAGAGGCAGCCTTGCAGGCAGTAGATGCCCATATCCATGAGCGGGCCGCCGCCGCTGAGCTTTTTGTTCACGCGCCAGGGCGTGCCGCCGCTGCCAAACTTGAAGCCGTTGTCGGCCGCCAGGTGGCTGATTTTGCCGTAGGCCAGGCCCTGGCCGAGGCGCATCATTTCCTGGTTGTGCGGCTCGAAATGCAGCCGGTAGCCGATGCTGAATTTCTTGTCCGCCTGCTGCATGGCCCGAATCATGTGCTGGGCATCGGCCACCGAAGTAGCCATCGGCTTTTCGCAAATGACGTGCTTGCCCGCCTGCGCCGCCCGCACTACGTACTCGGCGTGCAGGGCATTGGGCAGCACCACGTACACGATGTCGATGGCCGGGTTGTCGATGATGCGGTCGAAGGTCTGGTAGTCGTAGCAATTCTTGGCCGGCAGGCCGTACTGCTTTTGCCACTGCGCCGCCTTGGCCGGCGAGCCGGTTACTACCCCCGCCAACTGGCAAAACCTGGTTTGCCGCAAGGCCGGGGCCAGCTGGCCGGTGCTGTAGTTGCCGAGGCCCACCAGCGCCACGCCCAGCTTGCGCTCGGGGGCCAGCCAGTGCAGGGGGCTGGCCAGGGCCGAGGCGCCCGCCAAAGTGGCGCCCGCGCCAAAGGAGAGCATACGCAGAAAGTCGCGCCGCGAAGAGGGGGTAGGGGGTAGCCGGTCAGTCATGTGGAAGAGGAGAAGGTCGGGTTGGCATACCGCATTTGCCATAAGCAGGTTACGCCGGGCCGCGCTGGGGTCGGCTCGCCCAACGCGCCGCCAGCCAGTGCGGGCCCCGCCCCGCGTGGGCGCCGACCGGGCCGGCCATTCTTTTTTGACCGTCACATGCTAGAGTCTTCTTACTTTGCGGGCCTTACTTCTTCCTTTTCTCATGAAAAACCTACCTATACTCCTAGGTGCACTACTCGCCGCCGGCCCGGCCAGCGCCCAGACGATGGCCAGTATCAAGCCCCTACCCTACCCCCAGACGCGGAAGGTGGACACCGTGACCACCTACTTTGGCACCAAGGTGGCCGACCCCTACCGCTGGCTCGAAAACGACCAGGCGACTGACACTAAAGCCTGGGTGACGGACGAAAACCAGGTGACGCAGGACTACCTGGGCAAGATTCCGTACCGCGAGGCCATCCGCCAGCGCCTCACCAAGCTCTGGAACTACGAGAAATACACCGCCCCGCAGAAGGAAGGCAAGTACACGTATTTCTCCAAAAACACGGGCCTGCAAAGCCAGTACGTGATGTACCGGCAGCTCGGCGCGGGCGCGCCGGAGGTATTTCTCGACCCCAATACCTTCTCGAAGGATGGCACGACCTCCTTGGCGGGCATCAACTTCACGCAGGACGGCAGCCTGGCGGCCTACCAGATTTCGGAGGGTGGCTCGGACTGGCGCAAGGTGATTGTGCTGAGAACCAGCGACAAAAGCCAGGTAGGCGATACGCTCAAGGACGTAAAATTCTCGGGCCTGGCCTGGAAGGGCAACGCGGGCTTCTACTACAGCAGCTACGACAAGCCCAAGGCCGGCAGCCAGCTAGCGGGTAAAACCCAGATTCACAAGCTCTATTACCATAAATTGGGCACGCCGCAGAGCACCGATAAGCTCATCTTTGGTGGCGAGAAAGAACCCAACCGCTACATCGGCGCCAACGTGACCGAGGACGAGCGCTTCCTCGTTATTTCGGCTGCTAATACTACCACCGGCAACAAGCTCTACCTGCAAGACCTGAGCAAGCCCGGCAGCGCCATTATAAACGTGGTGCCCGACGAAAAGAGCATCAACCAAGTGGTGGATAACGTGGGCAGCAAGCTCTACCTCCAGACCAACTACCACGCCCCCAACTACCGGCTCGTGACCGTGGATGCCGCCGCCCCCCAGCAGGCCAACTGGAAAGACTTGATTCCGGAAACCAAGAACGTACTGGATATCAGTACCGTAGGCGGCAAGATTTTCGCCACCTACCTCAAGGACGCCACCTCGCTGGTGGAAGAATACGACCTGGCCGGCAAGAAGCTGCGCACTATTCAGCTGCCGGGCGTGGGCTCGGCGGGCGGCTTTGGCGGCAAAAAGCTGGACAAGGAGACGTACTACACCTTCACGTCGTACACCTACCCGCCCACCATTTTTAAGTACGACCTGGCCACTGGCACCTCCACGGTGTACAAGAAGGCCGGCGTGCAGTTCGACCCCAGCAAGTACGAGTCGAAGCAGGTGTTTTATAACTCCAAGGACGGCACGCGCATCCCCATGCTCATCACCTACAAGAAGGGCATGGTGCTAAACGGCAAAAACCCGACCCTGCTCTACGCCTACGGCGGCTTCAACTCCAGCGTGACGCCGGGCTTCAGCACGTCCAACATCATTTTGCTCGAAAACGGCGGCATCTACGCCGTGCCCAACCTGCGCGGCGGCGGCGAGTACGGCGAAAGCTGGCACAACGCCGGCATCAAACTCAAGAAACAGAACGTGTTCGACGACTTCATTGCCGCCGCCGAATACCTCAAGGCCAATAAGTACACCGATACCGACCACCTCGCTATTTCGGGCGCCTCCAACGGCGGCCTGCTCATCGGGGCCACCATGAGCCAGCGGCCCGACCTCTGCAAGGTGGCCTTCCCGGCGGTGGGCGTGATGGACATGCTGCGCTACAACCAGTTTACGGCCGGCGCGGGCTGGGCCTACGACTACGGCACGGCCCAGGACTCGCCCGAGATGTTCAGCTACCTCTACAAATACTCGCCCTACCACGCCCTGAAGCCGGCCGCCTACCCCGCTACCCTCATCACCACCGCCGACCACGACGACCGCGTGGTGCCGGCGCACTCCTTCAAGTTCGCCTCGCGCCTGCAAGAGGACCAGCAGGGCCCGGCCCCGGTGCTCATCCGCATCGAAACCAAGGCCGGCCACGGCGCGGGCCGCAGCACCGCCCAGGTCATCAGCGAGCAGACCGATAAATGG
The DNA here is from genome assembly GCA_964657755.1 of uncultured Rhodanobacter sp. Taxonomy (GTDB): domain Bacteria; phylum Bacteroidota; class Bacteroidia; order Cytophagales; family Hymenobacteraceae; genus Hymenobacter. The sequence continues at coordinate 42,493 of CAZZWL010000020.1, read as the reverse complement.
GCCTTCATGTTCGAGAACATGGGCGTGACGTACCCGATGGCCCAGTAATCGCCCTCCGCGCGCAACCCCACCCCCGGCCCCTCCCCTTCGGGAGAGGGGCCGGGGGTGGGGTTATACGCTAGGGTCTTACTCTGCCGCCAGCCGATGCAGCTCTTTGTACAGCAAGTTATTACCCCACAAGAGCTGCAATACCATCGGAATGTGGTGCTTGCCGGGCAGCACCGTGTACTGGGGCGCCTCACCCAGCGCCGTGAGCCGCTGCCGAAATTTTTCGCCGCTGCTGCTGATGCCCGGGTAGGTTTTGCCGCCGATGTAGATGCTGTAGGGCGGCGCGCCAGCTTTCATGTGATAGATGGCTGAGGCCTGCCGCCACACCGCCGGGTCTTTGCTGAACGGCCCCAGGTACTGCGCGTCGCCGGGATACTGCATCTTGGTGAGGTAGTCGAGCATATCGAGGCCGGCGGGGTCATCGAGCAGCACGGCGTGGGCGGCACGGGGGGGTAGGCCGTGCTTGGCCAAGAGCGTATCGGAGCCGGTGGCCAGCAGCGCGGCCAGCCCGCCGCCCGCCGAGTGGCCCATGAGCACGATGCGCGCCGGGTCGCCGCCATATTCTTTGATGTGCGCCACCGTCCAGGCCAGGGCGCGGGCGCAGTCGTCGGCCTGCTGGGGCACCAGCACCTGCGGCGCCAGCCGGTAGCTAATCACTACCCCCACAAAACCTTGCTTGGCCAGGCGCCGGCCGATGGCTTTGTACAGCACATCGTCCTTGCTGCCGCTGTTCCAGCTGCCGCCGTGGATGAACAGCACCACCGGGCGCGGCGCGGCCTTCTGGCGGGGCTGGTAGATGTCGAGCCGGTGGCGCCGGGCATCAAAATCGGGGGCGGAAGCGGCCACGTAGGGCACGTCGGCGATGCGGTGGCTAGCGCGGGCCACCGCCCACTCGTTGGTCAGCAGCACGGCCACGGCGGCCAGCAGCAGGCCCAGGGGGGGTAGGGCCAGCCGGCGAAAAGTATACTTCATAAGGAGGGGGTAGGGAGCCCAAGCGCTACGCACAAGCTGGACAACGGGTTGAACAGAAAGGCACGAAAATGGCGACTGTCGCGTTTTCTTCGTAAATTACAGTATTCGGCCCCTCTCCACCGGCCCCGTCCTCCATGCAACGCTATTCCACCTCCCCTATGTCCACCGTTACTACTGCCCGCACCCGCACCCACGAGCTGCAACTCTGGACGCCCTGCTTCACGGCCGTAGCGGCTGGCACTAAACCCTTCGACGTGCGCGAAAACGACCACGACTTTCAGGTCGGCGACGCGCTCTTAATCCGGGAATACGACCCCGATACCAGTACGTACAGCGGCCAAACGCTGCTGCGCTGGGTCAGCTACGTGCTGCTCGGCGGCGCGTTTGGCGTCAGCGAAGGCTGGTGCGTGCTTGGCCTGGGCACCATGCCCCCGCTGCCGCCCGGCATCACCGATACGCGCCTTTGGTAGGCGGTGCTGCGGTTACCAGTTGGTTAGGAAATCATTACCCCGGCATTTTTGCCGGGGCGGGGTTATTTTTGCCCGGCTGCGGCGGCGCCGCAGTTTATTTTACCTGGCTTTTCAATTCTTTCGCAGCGTGTTTTTTTGGCTAACTCCCCGCCTTCGGCGCGGCGCGTTTCTCGTTTTGCTGGGCGCCGCGCTCGGCCTACCCGCCCAGGCTCAGAAGAGCCGCAAGGGCGCCCCTACCCCCCCGGCCAGCGGCCCGCAGCGGCTCCAGCCGCTGTTTGGCGGCGTGCCCGTGGCGCAGGCCCAGCAGCTGGTGGGCCCCGCCGTGCTGGCCGACGTGGACCGCAGCTTTGCCTCGCGGCGCGAGGCCAGTAAGTTCTTCAGCAGGAAAGGCTACGAGTACCTCAATGAAAACCAGCCCGATACGGCCATCGTGCGCTTCAACCTGGCCTGGGTGCTCGACCCCGCCAACCCCGAGCCTTACCAAGGCTTGGCCGTGGTGCTGAGCCGCCGCCCCGACACCGCGCCCGAGGCCGTGCAGCAATTAGTACTGCAAGGCCTGGCCGTGGCCCCTACCAACGCGCCGCTGCTCACCGACGCGGCCAACACCGTGCTGGGCCGCTACGAGCAAACTAAAAAGAAAAAGGACCTCACCCAGGCCAACGAGTACGTGCAGCGCGCCCTGCTCGCCGACCCCAACAACGCCAGCGCCTGGCAAACCCAGGCCCGCATCCGCTACTTCCAGGAAGACTACCCCGCCGCCTGGCAGTCGGTGCACAAAGGCCAGAGCCTCAGCCTCACCAGCCTCGACTTCACCTTCCTCACCGAGCTAATGGCCAAGCTCCCCGACCCCGAAGGCAAGTTTCATTAGGCCAGCAAACAAGAACGTCATGCTGAGCTTGTCGAAGCATCTCGCTCGCGCCGCTAGGGGTAGTAATTCTAACGGCGCGAGCG
>CAZZWL010000020.1:14091-40042 GCA_964657755.1 uncultured Rhodanobacter sp. | reverse complement strand
TTATATATCTTGTTTAAAACAGCCCCGACGCCACGCGGCGGATGGCCTCCGACTTGCCCATGCTGTAGTAGTGCAGGCACGGCACGCCGTGGGCCATCAGCTCGCGGCTTTGGTTGAGGCACCACTCGATGCCAACTTCGCGGGCGGCGGCGTTGTCTTTGGCCTGGTGAATGGCCTCGGCCAGCGCCTCGGGGATGCTCAGGAAAAAGGCGCGGGGTAGGCCAACTAGCTGGCTCTTAGTAGTCAGGGGCTTGAGGCCGGGGATGATGGGCACCGTGATACCAGCCTCCCGGCAGCGCTTCTCAAACCGGAAAAACTCCTCGTTGTCAAAGAACATCTGGGTCACGATGTAGTCGGCCCCGCGGTCGATTTTCTCCTTCAGAAAGCGGATATCAGAGCCGTGGTTGGGCGCTTCGAAGTGCTTTTCGGGGTAGCCGGCGGTGCCGATGCAGAAATCGGTGCACAGCACGGGCTCGGCGCCGGCGGGCTGGTACTGCTCGTCGTGGTCGTGGTAGCGGCCGTGGTTGAGCTCGGCCACCTGCTTGATAAGGTCGCAGGCGTAGGTGTGGCCGTCGGGGTGCGGCTGGAAGTGGCCCTCGCTCTTGATGGGGTCGCCGCGCAGCGCCAGCACGTTGTCGATACCCAGGAAGTGTAAGTCAATCAGCGCGTTCTCGGTTTCCTCCTTGGCAAAGCCGCCGCAGATGAGGTGCGGCACGGTGTCCACGTCGAAGCGGTTTTTGATGGCCGCGCAAATGCCCACCGTGCCCGGCCGCTTGCGTACGGCCTTGCGCTGCAAGAGCCCGCCCGGCCGCTCGCGTAGCACAAATTCCTCACGGTGGTAGGTCACGTCAATAAACGGCGGCTTGAACTCCATCAGCGGCTCGATATTCGAGAATAGCGTGTGGATGTTCTCGCCCTTGCGGGGGGGTAGGACTTCGAAGGAGAAGAGCGTGCGACCCTCGGCGCGGCGCAGGTGTTCAGTTACTTTCATGGAAGTAGCGCGGACTTTTAGTCCGCGCGTGGACTCGTAACAGGTATATATTAATCGTTTGTCATTGCGAACCTGCGAAGCAATCGCATCAGAACAAAATCGTTCGGGTATCGCGCTGGTGCGATTGCTTCGCAGGCTCGCAATGACAATTGGCGTGAGTGAGTGGGGTTATGCCGGGTCATAATTCAAATTCGGCATCAGCCAGCGCTCCAACTCAGGCAAAGGCATGTGCTTGCGCTCGGCGATGTCGGCCACCTGGTCGGCCCCGATTTTGCCCAGGCCAAAATACCGGGCGGCCGGGTGAGCATAATACATGCCGCTGACGGCGGCAGTGGGGTACATGGCCAGGTTTTCGGTGAGGATGATACCCGTCTGGCGCTCCGCATCCAGCAGCTTGAAAAGGGTGATTTTCTCGGTATGGTCGGGGCAGCCGGGGTAGCCTGGCGCGGGCCGGATGCCGCGGTATTCCTCCTTAATCAGTTCCTCGCCCGAGAGGTTTTCGTTGGGTGAATAGCCCCAGAATTCTTCGCGCACGCGCTGGTGCAGGCGCTCGGCGAAGGCTTCGGCCAGGCGGTCGGCCAGCGCCTTTATCATGATGCTGGAGTAGTCGTCGTGGTCGGCCTCGTACTTCTCAATGAGCTTTTCGATGCCCAGCCCGGCCGTTACGGCGAAGCCGCCGAGGTAGTCGGCGCGGCCGGTTTCGCGGGGCGCGAGGTAATCCGAAAAGGCCACGTTGGATACGCCGGGGCCTTTTTCACCCTGCTGGCGTAGTGTAAAGAACTCGTCGCGCACCTGTTGGCGCGTGTCGTCCTCGTAGATTTCGATGGTGTCGTAGTCCTTCGTGTTGGCGGGCCAGAAGCCCAGCACGGCGCGGGCCGTGAGGCTCTTGTCGGCGATGACTTCGGCCAGCATTTTCTGGGCATCCTCGAAGAGGCGGCGGGCGGCCTCGCCGAGGTTATCATCCTCCAAAATGCGGGGGTAGCGGCCCTTCAATTCCCAGGTGTGGAAGAAGGGCGTCCAGTCGATGTAGCGCGCCAGCTCGTCGAGCGGGTAGTTGTCGAGTACCCGCGTGCCCAGGAAGCTGGGCGTGGTGATGGGCGTGGTTTCCCAGTCGGCGTGGTAGCCATTGGCGCGGGCCGCCTTGATGCTGAGGTAGTTCTTGTCGCGCTGGCGGCTGGCGTGGTCCTCGCGCATGGCGGCGTACTCGTCCTTTATCGTCTGGGTGTAGGTGTCCTTACCCGAGCCGAGCAGGCTGGCCGCTACCCCCACCGAGCGCGAGGCATCGTTCACATAAACCGCTGAACCAGAATAGGAAGGCGCAATTTTCACGGCCGTGTGCAGGCGCGAGGTAGTGGCCCCGCCGATGAGCAGGGGGGTAGTGAGCTTGCGCTTTTCCATCTCGCGGGCCACGTACACCATTTCGTCGAGCGAGGGCGTGATGAGGCCGCTGAGGCCAATAATGTCGGCGCCCTGCTTCTGCGCCTCGTCCAGGATGCGCTCCAGCGGCACCATCACACCGAGGTCCACAATCTCGAAATTGTTACAAGCCAGCACCACGCCCACGATGTTCTTGCCGATATCGTGCACGTCGCCTTTTACGGTAGCCAACAGGATTTTACCGGCCGTTTGGCGAGCGGCGCCTTCCTTTTCAGCTTCGAGATAAGGCTGCAAATAGGCCACGGCTTTCTTCATCACGCGGGCCGACTTCACCACCTGGGGTAGGAACATCTTACCGGCCCCAAACAGGTCGCCGACCACGTTCATGCCGGCCATCAGCGGACCCTCAATCACGTCGAGCGGACGCGCCACCTGCTGGCGCACCTCCTCAGTGTCCTGGTCGATAAACTCGGTGATGCCGCGCACTAGGGCGTGTTGCAAGCGCTCGGCCACGGGCAGCGCACGCCAGGCGTCGGCCACTACTTCGACTTTGCCCTTTTGCTTCACCGTTTCGGCAAAGTCTACCAGGCGCTCGGTAGCATCGGCGCGGCGGTTCAGCAGCACATCCTCACAGAGTTCGAGCAGGTCCTTCGGAATCTCGTCATACACGGCCAGCTGGCCGGCATTCACGATGCCCATATCGAGGCCCGCCCGGATGGCGTGGTAGAGGAAGGCCGCGTGCATGGCCTCGCGCACCACGTCGTTGCCCCGAAACGAGAACGAGATATTGCTGACGCCGCCGCTGGTGCGGCAGCCGGGCAGGTTTTCCTTTATCCACTTCACGGCCGCGATGAAGTCGAGCGCGTAGTTGCGGTGCTCTTCCAAGCCGGTGCCCACGGTCAGGATGTTGGGGTCGAAGATGATATCCTCGGCCGGGAAGCCAACTTCCTCCGTCAGAATAGCATACGAGCGCTGGCAGATGGCAATGCGCCGCTCGTAGCTGTCGGCCTGGCCGTTTTCGTCGAAGGCCATTACCACCACCGCCGCGCCGTACTGGCGCACCAACCGGGCGTGCCGGCGGAAGGCATCTTCCCCTTCTTTGAGCGAAATAGAGTTGACGATACTCTTGCCCTGCACGCACTTGAGGCCGGCTTCGAGCACACTCCACTTACTCGAGTCAATCATCAGGGGTAGGCGCGCGATGTCGGGCTCCGAGGCGATGAGGTGCAGGAAGGTCGTCATCACGGCCTCCGAGTCGAGCATGCCCTCGTCCATGTTGACGTCGAGCACCTGGGCGCCGTTTTCGGCCTGGGCGCGGGCTACGGCCAGCGCCGCCTCGTAGTCGCCCGACCGGATGAGCCGCGCAAACGCCCGCGAGCCCGTCACGTTGCACCGCTCGCCGATATTCACGAACAGGCTCTCAGGCGTGATGTTAAACGGCTCCAAGCCAGCCAAATGCGTCGTGCCCTTGGCCAGCCGCGCCCCACCGCCGCCCAGCGCCAGCGACGCTACCGAGGCCTGCTCATCGTCTATCAGATTGGCGGCCGGGGCCACGGGCGCGTCGGGGTGCTGCTGGCCGGCGTGCACGGCGCGCGGGCCGTAGGTATCGGCCAGCTTCTTGAGCTCGGCGATGTGCTGGGGGGTAGTGCCGCAGCAGCCGCCCACCACATTCAGCAGGCCTTCTTTGAGGTAATCTTCGACCAGCGCCGCGAATTCCTGGGCGCTCTCGTCGTAGCCGCCGAAGGCATTGGGCAGGCCGGCGTTGGGGTAGGCCGACACGGGCACGTCGGCCAGCCGGGCCAGCTCGCGCACGTAGGTGCGCAGCTGGTCGGCGCCGAGGGCGCAGTTGAGGCCCACGCTCAGCAGGGGTAAGTGCTTGATGCTGTGCCAGAAGGCTTCCACCGTTTGCCCGCTCAGGGTGCGGCCCGAGGCGTCGGTGATGGTGCCCGAAATCATGACGGGCACTTCCCTACCCCCCTCGTTAAAGAACTGCTGCACCGCGAAGAGCGCCGCCTTGGCGTTGAGCGTATCGAAGATGGTTTCGATGAGCAGCGCGTCCACGCCGCCGTCCACGAGGCCGCGGGTTTGCTCGAGGTAGGCGGTGGCCAGCTCGTCGAAGGTCACGGCGCGATAGCCGGGCCGGTTTACGTCGGGCGAGAGCGAGGCGGTGCGGTTGGTGGGCCCGATGGCGCCGGCCACGAAGCGCGGCTGCTCGGGCGTTTGCTGCGAAAACTCATCGGCCACCTCGCGGGCCAGGCGCGCCGACTCGTAGTTCAGCTCATACACCACGCTTTCCAGCCCATAATCGGCCTGCGCGATGGTAGTGCCGCTGAAGGTATTGGTTTCCACCATGTCGGCCCCGGCCGCGAAATACTCGGCGTGGATGGCCCGGATAATGTCGGGCCGCGTGAGGCTCAGCAGGTCGTTGTTGCCGCGCAGTGGGCGCGGGTGGTCAGCAAAGCGCGCCCCGCGAAAGTCTTCTTCTTCCAGCGGGTAGCGCTGAATCATGGTGCCCATCGCGCCGTCCAGAATCAGCAGGCGCTGGCGCAGCAGCGCGGGCAGCGGCGAGCCAGTGGCGGCTTGGGCGGGGGTGGGGGGGGTAGGGAGCGTGGCGGCGGCGGACATATTCTTTCGGGGCAAAAGCAGGAGCATGTAGCACCTATCCAGAAAGAAAGCCGCGCCGGGCGGCGCAGGTTCCGGCTGATATCTTCTTCGGCCCACAAGCGTGGCCGAACAGGAGTTGGCACCTACTCGTGGTAGGTTGCCAAGACGTCATCGGGCCTGGTCCCTCGGTCTTTCTGGATAGCAGCAGGCACGAAGATACGGCAAATAGGCGCAAAAAAAGCGCCTTCCGGGTGGAAGGCGCTTTTGATTCAGGAGCGGTGCGGTGCCTACGGCAGCAGCACGCCGCGGTAATCGTTGGGGTTCACGCCCGGCACCGAAGCGCCGTAGTAGGCATTGATAACCCGAATCCACTCGTTGGCAATGATAGCGTAGCCGCGGGGGGTAGGGTGCACGCCGTCGAGGCTGAAGAAGTTGCCGCTGGCAAACGTAGCGGTGTTGTTCACGCCGTTGGTCACAAAGCCGCCCGTCGCTACGCCCGTCAGGAAGCTGTTGGCATCGACCACGGGCACTTTAAAGCGCAGGGCCGTTTTGGCAATAATGGCGTTCAGCTGCGTGGTGCGGTTAGTCACCTCAGTTTGCTCAATGGGGTCAAGCACGTAATCGCTGGGAATGGCAGCGGTCGGCGAAGTACCTCTACCAGGATTGGCGGCGATGTAAGTCTGGGTCGTGAGCGTCAGCAGGTCGGTAGCGGTAGCCACGCGGGCAGCCGTGGCGGTTGTGGTGGCGGCAGTACGGGCCGTCACATAAATGGCGGTGATAGGCACACCAGCAGCCTTGTACGCCGCCAGCACGGCCGCCACCGTCACCGTGTTGAAATAGGGTAAGCTCGTCACGTTCGGGATGTTGGCCACGGCGCCTTTCACCGTCCCATTCTTGCTAATGGTGCCCAGGATAGCCCGGTAGCCGATGCCGAAGCGCGTGGTGTCGGTGAGGTTGGCGAAGGGGTTGGTCGCGGCCACTACCCCCCCGTTGGTGGCGTAGGTCAGCACGTCGTTATTGCCCATCCAGCAGGTGAAGAAGGTAGGCGTTTTCTGGCCGATATAGGTCACGTAATCCTTGGTCGGCTTCTCGGCCGCCGTCAGCAGGCGCTCATAAAACTGGTTGATGATGCCGTAGGGCGCCAGGCCGCCCGTGAGGGCCGACAGGCTGCTGAGCACCGAGATGCCGGGCACGCCCAGGTTGTCGGGCTGCGCCCCGGTGTAGGCTTCGAGCTGTGGCATACCGCTGGCCGCCAGCGTGGTGCCGGTGTAGGCCACCTGCTCACTCAGGAAGGAATTGGCCGCGCTAGGCACCACGGGCGCCAGCGCGCCGTTCACTATTTGCAGCTTGATGTAGCCCGAGCCGTCAGCCTTGCCGCTCGAAAAGGCGGGCTGCACGAAGCTGGCCGGGCCCTTACCGGTTTTGGCAAACTGCTGGGCCAGCAGGGCGGGGTAGGACGTGGCCTGCACGGCGTTATAGAGGCCGCCATCGGAGTAGCCCGAGGTGAGGGAGTTGCCCACGGCCACGTAGCTCGTGAAGTCGAGCGAGCCCGGCGAGGCCGTGGGCCCGTCGATGTTGGTCTGGCAGCCAGCCAGCCCCGCGAGGCCCAGGCCCAGCAGCGCCAGCGCGGGCCGGCCTACCTTATTGAAAGCGAAGAAAGTAGTCATTTGGATGGGAGAAAGGCAGGCTTAGAATTTCACGTATAGCTGCACGCCGGGCACGTAAATAGTCGTTTTGTAGGTGCCAGCCACGCGGTCGGTGGTGCCGTTGTTGAGGAGGTCGTCCTGGCTCTGGCTGCGCTGCCTAAAGTCTTCGAACAGGAACGAGCCGTCGATGCCGAAGCGCTCGGTGATGGCGTAGGTAAAGCCCGCCGTGACGCCGATGCGGTCGGCATCGGGCGTTTCGGGCGTCACGAAGCCGTCGCGCACCGCACTCATATCGTAGGACGTACCAGCCCGTACCGTGAATTTATCCGTCACCTTGTACTGCGCCCCAACGCGAAAAGCCAGCGCATCCTGGTACTGGCGCTTGGAAGTGGAGGACGCCGCCCCGCCCAGCACGCCGCCCGAGTAGGCAAAGTCGAGCGACTGGTAGCGGCTCCAGCCCACCAGGTTAGCGTCGAAGGCGAGCAGCAGCTTGTCGCTGGGCCGCACCCCAATGCCGAAGCTGTACACGTCGGGCAGGGGTAGGGTCACGTCGAAGCTCTTAGCCGTGAAGCTACCGGCCGCCGAGGCAGGCACGTTGGTCAGCGTGATGTCGCCGCTGCCCACGTGCGCGTCAATGGCCGAGCGGTAGCTCAGGCCCACGCTCAGCTTATCGCTGGGCTTAAACATGAGGCCCAGGTTGTAGCCCAGCTTGTGGTCGGCCTTGCCGGTGAGCTGCGCGTGCAGCGGGGCAGTAGTGCTCTGGCCCTGCACGGGCACGTCGCGCTGCAGGTCCACGTCGCCGTAGGCCAGCATCACTAGGCCCGCGCCCACGGCCAGCTGCGGCGTGATGGCGTAGGCCGCGGTAGCCTGCACCATTATCGAGCGCAGGTTAATGTCAGTCAACGAGTAGCGGCCTTCCCAGCCCTGCTGGTAGTGCAGCTCGCTGCCGAAGGGCGTGTAGGCCCCCAGGCCAAGGCGCCACTTGCCTTCTTTGGGGCCAAATCCCACGAAGCCGCTAAACGGAAATACGTTGGTATTCTGCAAGTTACGCTGACCCTGGTCGCCCGTGGCGGGCCGGAACGAAATGCGCGGGATGGCCACGTTGCCTCCTACCTGAAAGCCGATGGGCGCAAAGGCAAACGCCCCCGGATTGAAGAACTGCGACGCCTGGTCGAGGTACAAACCGGTGCCGGTGCCGCCCATGCCAACGTTCTTGGCCCCGTTTAGGCCGACCTGAAAGCCGCTGGCCAGCGCCCCCGACGAAGCCGCCAAAAGCGCCCCGCCTGCGAGAAGTATAGATTTAGCTTGCATAAATGCAAAAATGTTAGGTGGGGAAGAATGAGGGGCTAAATGTAAGGCGAATTAGCAAATAATTAGTCGGCGTGCCGACTAATTATTTGCTAATAAAGTGCACCTAACCTCCTAAGGCTGCCTCCTTGCCGTCTTTATTTCTTTATCAGCTTCCGCAATCAAACCCCGAAAGTGCTTGATTTAACCACATTAGGGTAACATGAATTGCGCTCGGCAAGGCCTATTTTTGCCTCCCGGCCCTTGCATTCCGGCATTTTTTTCATCGTATTTCCTATTCCCCTTTTTTGCATGATAAAACGACTTCTCACTCTGGGTCTGCTCTGTGCTTCGCTGGCGGCGCGCGCGCAGGCCACGCTGGGCACCAGCCCCTACACCGAAAGCTTCGACAACCTGGCCAGTGGCCTACCCCCCGGCTTTAGCGTGTACACGGTGGCCACGGCCACGAGCCTGGGCACGGCCCCTACGCCGGCGCAGCTGCTGCTGACGCCCAGCGCGGCCACTACCACCTCCACTACTACGCCGCCCGTGACCTCGCCGGCTGGCACTTCCACTGCCTGGACGGCCACGGCCGCGGGCTTTAAGAACTTTGCCTCGGCCACGGCCCTGCGCAGCAAGGCTACCGCCGATGCGCAGGCGGCCGCCACCAACCGCGCCCTGGGCGTGCGTCAAACGGGCAGCTTCGGCGATGGCACGGCGGGCGTGGGCCCGGCCTTCGTTTTTCAAGTAGCCAACACGACGGGCAAAAGCGATTTTGCGCTCAGCTTCAAGCTGCAATCGCTCGACAGCACTGCCACCCGCACCGCTACCTGGCGCGTCGACTACGGCGTGGGTACTACCCCCTCCACTTTTACGCAAGTGGGCACTACGAGCACCACGGGCGCCTTTTTTGCCAATAACACCGTGACGGCCAGCTTCGGCGGCGCCCTCGACAACCTGGCGGGCCCGGTCTGGATTCGGATTGTGGCCCCGGCCCTCACCACGGGCTCGGGCAACCGCCCCACGTCGGCCATCGACGACTTTTCGCTGAGCTGGAACGCCAACGCTACGGCCCCGACCCTGGCCGTGACCCCGGCCACGCTGGATTTTGGCAAGCAGACCATTAATACGCCTTCGGCCACCAAAACCTACGTGCTGACGGGCACCAACCTGACCGCCGACGCCACCGTGACCACGGCCGCGCCCTTTAGCGTGTCGAAGGATGGCACCACGGCGTTTGGCACCACGCTTACCTACTCGGCCGCCGAGCTGGCGGCCGGCGCCAAAACGGTGTACGTGCGCTTTACGCCCACCACGCTGGGGGTAGTGAGTGGCCCGGCCACCGGCACCATCACCAACAGCAGCCCCGGCGCCAGCAGCCGCACCGTGACGGTGACCGGCGCGGGCACCGACCCCACCCAAACCGTGTACAGCTTCGACGCCTGCACCACCGGCACCACCCTATCGGATGGCTGGCTGCAGTACAGCGTGGCGGGCGCCCAGACCTGGGCCTGCACCACGTTTGGCCGCGACCCCAACGCGCCCACCGGCACCACCGCCTACCCCAACGCCGTGCAGGTAAACGGCTACGCCGGCGGCGCCAACAACACGAACGAGGACTGGCTGATTTCGCCGGCCCTGAGCCTGGCCGGCACCGCCTACCCCCTACTCTCGTTCTGGAGCCGCACGGCCTTCACGGGCGCGCCGCTGCGCCTGCTGGTGTCGACCAACTACTCGGGCGCCGGCAGCCCCATTGCCACTGGCGTGACCTGGTCAGATTTGAACGCGGCCTTCCCCGCCACCGGCTCCGATACCTGGACGCAGACCGCCAACGTGGACCTGAGCGCCTACAAAACGGCCGGCGTGTACGTGGCTTTCGTGTATAACTCGACCACCGACGACGGCGCCCGCTGGACCCTGGACGACATCGTGCTGACCAACTCGGCTACCGCCCCCGCCCCCGGCCTGCGCGCCAATACCCAGGGCCTGAGCTTCGGCTACGTGGCCGTGGGCGCCTCGGCCCAGCAAACGATGCAGGTGACGGCCACCAACCTCACCGGCAACCTCACGGTGACGTCGTCCAACGCCGCCTTCCAGCTCTCCAAGGATGGCACCGCCTTCGCCAGCGCCCTGACCTACACCCCGGCCGATGCCTCGGGCAAAACCCTACCCGTTACGGTGCGCTTCCAGCCCACTACTACGGCTACTTCGTATGCCGCTACGGCCGCGGTAGCCACGGCCGGCGCTACTGCCCTGAGCGTGGACCTGACCGGCAACACCTTCGACGTGGCCAACACGCTGGAAGTGGTGAACTGGAACATGGAGTGGTTTGGCTCATCGGCCGCCGGCTTTGGCCCCGCCGATAAGAACCTGCAGTACACCAACGCCAGCACCGTACTCAAGGCCCTGAACGCCGACGTGTACGCCCTGCTCGAAGTGGTGGACACCACCCGCTTGCGCAACCTGGTGGCCGCCATGCCCGGCTACGCCTACCGCGTATCGGGCTTCGGCTCGTCGGCCGACGACAGCCTCGACACCGACTATGCGCTGACCCAGAAGCTGGCCTTCATCTACCGCACCAGCGTGGTGAGCAACGCCAAGTTCTCGTCGTTCTTCCGCTCGCGGCAGGCCCAGAACGCCGCCGACTACAGCTATTGGTCGTCGGGCCGCTTCCCCTACGTGATGCAGGCCAACGTGACGCTGAACGGCGTGACCAAGCCCGTGACCTTCGTAGCCATCCACGCCAAGGCCAATACCGACCCCGTGCTCACCTCCTACGCCCGCCGCAAGAGCGCTTCGGATGAGTTGAAGGCCAAGCTCGACGCGAGCTACGCCGGCCAGAACGTGGTGGTGCTGGGCGACATCAACGACGACCTCGACCAGACCATCACGGCCGGCATCACGCCGCCCGTCACCTCCTACAGCGCCTTCACCACGGATGCCGCCAACTACCCCTCGCCCACGCTGCAGGAGCTGAGCCTGAAGGGCAAGAAATCAACGGTGTCGTATAATGATGTCATTGACCACGTTATCACTTCGAAGTCGTTCTACACCTACTTCATCAAGGGCACGGCCGATGTGCAAACCAGCATCGCCAATACCATCGCCAACTACGGCAGCACCACTTCGGACCACTACCCGGTGCTGACGCGCTACTCGTTCAGTCAGGTGCTGGCTACGCGCAGTGCCGCCACCGCCGCGCTGGGCCTCTACCCCAACCCGGTAACCAACAGCGTGCGCTTCGAAGTACCCGAAACAGGCAACGGCCTCAGCCTGAGCGTGTACACTACTACCGGCCGCCTCGTATTGAACAGCACCGGCTCGGTCGAGCAGCTGAACCAGCAGCTGGGCCAGCGGGTGGCCGGCCTGGCCAGCGGCCTCTACGTGGTGCGCGTAGTGGGCGCGCAGCAGACCTACGTGAGCCGCTTCCAAAAGCTGTAAGGCATTCGGAATAAGCTTTTTGGGAAAGAGCCCCGGCCGGTTGGTCGGGGCTCTTTTTGTGGGTAAGCCTGCTTTTAACTGCCGCAAGGGGGGTAGGGCTCTGGCCGCCGTGCAACAAATAGCAGCTTACGTCCTACTTTGTGCGCAGTATTCTCTCCTCGCTTTCGCCTATGTCGCTTTTTACCCGCTTCCATTCTTGCCGTTTGGCTGGTTTTAGTTTGCCGCTGCTAGCGGCCTGGCCCGCGCTAGCCGCGCCGCCCGCCGCCCTACCCTCCTTTTCGGAGCCCAGCGTGTCGCCCGACCGCCAGGAAATCGCCTTCGTATCGGGCGGCGACGTGTGGACGGTGCCAGTGGCCGGCGGCGAAGCCCGACTGCTGGTGGCCCATCCCGCCACCGAGAGCCGCCCGCTCTACGCGCCCGATGGCAAGTCGCTGGCGTTCATCTCCACACGCAGCGGCAACGGCGATATTTACCTGCTCACCTTTGCCAGCGGCGAACTGAAGCGGCTGACGTTTGACGACGGGCTGGACCAGCTCGACGGGTGGTCGGCCGATGGCAAATACCTCTATTATTCGAGCACCAGCCGCGACATCGCGGGCATGAACGACATCTACCGCGTGCCGGTGGGCGGCGGTACGCCCACGCCGGTGAGCGCCGACCGCTACGCCAACGAGTTCTTCGCCGCGCCCAGCCCCGATGGCCAGACGCTGGCTTTTGCCGCGCGCGGCATCGCCGCCAACCAGTGGTGGCGCCACGGCCATAGCCACCTCGACGAGTCCGAAATATGGCTGCGCCGCGCGGGCAAAACCGCGCCCGTGTACACCGGCCTCACCCAGGGGGGTAGCAAGGCGCTGTGGCCCATGTGGGGGCCGGGCGGCCAAAAGCTGTTTTTCACCTCCGACCAGGGCGGACCCGAGAACATCTGGACCGTGGCGCCGACCGGCGGCGCGCCGCAGCAGGTCACCAATTTTAAGGAGGGTAGGGTACTGTGGCCCAGCGCTTCGGCCGATGGCAAGCTCATCGTGTTCGAGCGTGATTTTGGGATTTGGACGCTGAACACGGAGAACGGACAGGCGCAGCCGGTGCGCATTCAGCGGCGGGGCGCGCCGGCCAGTCCGGGCGTGGAGCGGCAGCGCTTCACCGACCGCCTGCAGGAGCTGGCGCTCTCACCCGATGGCAAGAAAGTGGCCTTCATCGTGCACGGCGAAGTATTCGCCGCCTCGGCCGCCGAGGGCGGCGACGCGACGCGCCTCACCACCACCACGGCCGCCGAAACCGACCTGGCCTGGGCACCCGACAGCCGCCGGCTCCTCTACGCCTCGGCCCGCGACGGGGCCAAGCATCTGTACAGCTACACCTTCGCCACGGGCCAGGAAACGCGGCTCACCAACGCGGCGGTGAGCGACGCGCAGCCGCGCTTCTCGCCCGATGGCAAACTGCTGGCCTTCGAGCGCGACGCCAAGGAGTTGCGCATCCTGGACCTGGCCGCCAAGCAGGAGCGCGTGGCGGGCACCGGCCGCTTTGGCCGGCCGCCGCTCAGTGCCGAGCGCTCGTTTGTGTGGTCGCCCGATGGGCGCTGGCTGGCGTTTTCGCCCAGCGGCGCGCGCGGCTTTACCAACGTGCAGGTGGTGCCCACGGCGGGC
This sequence comes from uncultured Rhodanobacter sp., assembly GCA_964657755.1. Classification (GTDB taxonomy): domain Bacteria; phylum Bacteroidota; class Bacteroidia; order Cytophagales; family Hymenobacteraceae; genus Hymenobacter. The sequence goes on along the minus strand of CAZZWL010000020.1, from coordinate 27,053 downwards.
GGCGCGGCGCGGCCCCTCAGCTTTTTGGCCAACTCAAACAGCAACACCCTAAGCTGGAGCCCCGACGGCAAGTACCTGCTCTTCGACACCGGCCAGCGCACCGAAGATGCCCAGGTGGCGCGCATCGACTTGCAGCTGCGCACGCCGCGCTTCCGCGAGGACCAGTTTCGCGACTTGTTCAAGGAGACGGTGCCGGGCCCGGTTTCACCCGATAAAAACCAGAACCCACCCCTGGCCCCAGCCAAGCCCGCCACCCCTACCCCCCTGCCGCTGGCCAAAGCCGACTCGGCCAGTAGCAAGCGTACAGCTTCCAAAAAGAAGGGCAAAAAGGGCGCGGCCACGGCCAGCACTACCCCCGCCAAGCCACCGGTGAACATCAACTTCGACGACATTCGGCGGCGGCTGAGCTTGGTGCCGGTGGGCGTGGACGTGCGCAGCCAGGCCATCAGCCCGGATGGTAAGTGGCTGCTGCTCACGGCTACCGTCTCGACCCAAACCAACCTCTACGTGTACCCGCTCGATGAGCTGGGCAAGGAGCCGGCTACCGCGCGCCAGCTCACGTCCACGGCCGGGGCCAAGCGCGAGGCGCAGTTTTCGCCCGATAGCAAGGAAGTGTATTTTCTGGACCAGGGCCGCATTCAAGTAGTGCCCGTGGAAGCCAAAGGCCCGGCGGCCCGCGCCGTGGCCGTGACCGCCGAGCTGGACGTGGACTTCGAGCAGGAGAAACTGGTGGTCTTTGATGAGGCGTGGAGCTACCTGCGCGACTTCTTCAACGACGCCACCTTCAATGGCACCGACTGGCCGGCCCAGCACGACAAATTCGCGCCCTACATCGCCGGCGCCCGCACCCCCGACGAGGTGCGCCGCCTGGTGAATTTGATGATTGGCGAGCTGAATGCCTCGCACTCGGGCATGGGCCCGGCCGCGCCGCCCACCGGCACCGTGGCGCCCGCCACCGGCCGCCTGGGCGTGCGCTTCGACGCCACTGACTATGAGCAGAATGGCCGCCTGCGTCTCACCTCGGTGCTGCCGCTAGGCGCGGCCGCACTGGCCAGCCTTAAGCCCGGCGACGTGCTGCTGGCCGTGAACGGCCACCCGATTTCGGGCACCACCAACCTCGACGAATTGCTGCAATACCAGGTGGGCCGCCGTACTACCCTCCGCGTGGCGGCCGATGGCAAGGAGCGCAACGTGGTGGTGCGCCCGCTCAGCCGCGACACCGAAAAGGCCCTCGACTACCGCCAGTGGGTGGAGGAGCGCCGCGCCTACGTGGCCCAGGCTAGCGGCGGCCGCCTCGGTTACGTGCACATGTTCGACATGAGCGCCGGCGCGCTGGCCCAGCTCTACCTCGACCTCGACGCCGAAAACATGACCCGCGACGGCGTGGTAGTGGACGTGCGCAACAACAACGGCGGCTTCGTGAACGTGTACGCCATCGACGTGCTGGCCCGGCGCAGCTACCTCAGCATGGCCAGCCGCAGCATGACTACCCCCGTGCCAGCCCGCAGCGCCCTGGGCCAGCGCAGCCTGGAATTGCCCACGGTGCTCGTCACCAACCAGCATTCGCTCTCTGATGCCGAGGACTTTAGCGAAGGCTACCGGGCTTCCAAGCTGGGCAAGATAGTGGGCGAGCCCACCGGCGGCTGGATTATTTTCACCTCCGGTACGGCCCTGCTCGACGGCTCCAGCCTACGCCTGCCCACCAGCACCATCCGCTCGACGCGCGACGGCAAGGTGATGGAAATGAACCCGCGCCCGGTGGATATTCCCGTCATCCGGCCCATTGGCGAGAGCTACACCAGCCGCGACGCGCAACTCGACGCGGCGGTGAAGGAGCTGCTGGGCGAGGTTGGCAAGTAAGCAGTGGGTAGGGCGCGCCCTACCCCCCCGTGCAACGCCGAACGCGGGCCGTGGTCTTTTTTCCAGAAAAAGCTGCATCTTGCCGGCTGATTTTTGCTGGCCGCCTTTAATTTTCTTCGGTTTTGAACAGACGTGATTTTGTAGGCCTCACTGGCCTGGCGACGGGGGCCCTGCTCCTACCCCACTTCCTCGGCATGGGCGGCACCCTCGTGGACCCCGCCCGCCTCTTGGAGCCCGGCCTCGACGTGGCCGCCAAAAAGCGCCTCGCCGACGCGGCCCTGAACGCCGCCAAGAGCGCCGGCGCCAGTTACGCCGACGTGCGCATTGGCCGCTACCTCAACCAGAGCATTTTTACCCGCGAAAAGCAGGTGCAGAACATCGCCAGCGGTGAGAGCTTCGGGGCCGGCGTGCGGGTCATTGCGAGCGGCAGCTGGGGCTTTGGCGCCACCAACGACGTGAGCGACCAGGGCCTGGCTAAAGCCGCCCAGTTGGCCGTGGCAATGGCCAAAGCCAACGCCAAAACCCAGAAGGAGCCCGTGAACCTGGCCCCGCAAAAGGGCTACGGCGAGGTGAGCTGGCGCACGCCCATCAAGCAGAATGCCTTTGAGGTGCCGGTGGCCCAGAAGGCCGAATTGCTGCTAGCGGCCAACGCGGCGGCGCTCGCCAACGGCGCCAACTTCGTCAATTCCAGCCTCTTCCAGATAAACGAGCAGAAGTACTTCGCCAGCACCGACGGCTCATACATCGACCAGGACGTGCACCGCATCTGGCCTACGTTTTCGGTTACGGCCATCGACCGGGCCAGCGGCAAGTTTAAGACCCGCGACGCGCTCAGCTCGCCCATGGGCCTGGGCTACGAGTACCTTACCCCCCTCGCCGCCGATAAAGTGGCCGGCCCCGCCGGCACCGGCCTCGTGGGCTACCGCAACAGCTACGACATCCTGGAAGACGCCGCCCTGGCCGCCCGCCAGGCCAAGGCCAAGCTCACCGCCACCTCGGTGCTGGCCGGCAAGTACGACCTGGTACTGGACCCTAACCACCTGGGTCTCACCATTCACGAGAGCATCGGCCACCCGCTGGAGCTGGACCGCGTGCTGGGCTACGAAGCCAACTACGCGGGCACCAGCTTCGCGACGCTGGAGTGGCGCAAGAAGAACATCCCGTACGGCTCGAAGCAGATAACCATTGTGGCCGATAAGCTGCAGCCCGGCTCGCTGGGCGCGGTGGGCTACGACGATGAGGGCGTGAAAACTAAGGAGTGGACGCTCATCGACCAGGGTAAACTGGTTGACTACGAGAAGATTCGCGACCAGGCGCACATCGTGGGCCAAACGGCCTCCGACGGCTGCTGCTACGCCGATTCGTGGGGCACGGTGCAGTTTCAGCGGATGCCCAACGTGAGCCTGCGCCCCGGCACCGCCAAAATGAGCGTGGACGACCTGATAAGCGGCGTGGACAAGGGTATCTACATTGCCGGGCGCGGCTCCTACTCCATTGACCAGCAGCGCTATAACTTTCAGTTTGGTGGCCAGGTGTTCTACGCCATTGAGAAAGGCAAAATCACCGGCATGCTCGACGACGTGGCTTACCAGGCCAACACCCAGGAATTCTGGAACTCGTGCGTGGCCGTGTGCGACCAGTCGGACTACCGGCTGTTCGGCTCGTTCTTCGACGGTAAGGGCCAGCCCTCGCAGGTGTCGGCCGTGAGCCACGGCTCGGCCAGCTCGCGGTTTAACGCGGTGAACGTGATTAATACGGCTCGCAAGATTGGGTAAACCAGCTTGTTACCGTTTGTCATTGCGAGCGAAGCAACGCGGAGCGCGGCAATCTTTCCTGGTCGTCCTCGTCATTTGATTAGCAACTCCAACGTGCAGGAAGGATTGCCGCGCTCCACTTCGTTGCGCTCGCAATGACAAACGTTTTCTCAATGGCCGCTTCTTAGCAAATATTCATTCCCTTATTTCTCAAACCTTTACGCCCTACCCCCTTGAACAGACGCGACTTTACTACCCTCACCGGCCTGGCCGCCGGGGCCTTGTGGCTCCCGAGCTTCCCGAGCCTGGCCGGCAACCTCGTGGACCCGGCCCAGCTGCTGGAGCCCGGCCTCGACGTGGCCCAGAAAAAGCGCCTCGCCGACGTGGCCCTGAATGCCGCCAAGGCCGCCGGCGCCACCTACGCCGACGTGCGTATTCAGCGTACGCTCAACCAGGGCATCTTCACCCGCGAAAAGCAGGTGCAGAACATCGCCAACGGCGAGAGCTTTGGGGTGGGTATTCGGGTGATTGCCAACGGTACCTGGGGCTTCGCAGCCACCAACGATGTGAGTGATAAAGGCATAGCCAAAACGGCCCAGCAGGCCGTGGCCATCGCCAAAGCCAACTCCAAGGTGCAGAAGGAGCCCGTGAAGCTGGCCCCGCAAAAAGGCTACGGCGAGGTGAGCTGGAAGGCGCCGATTGAGAAAAACGCCTTTGAGGTGCCAATCAAGGAAAAGGTGGATTTGCTGCTGGCCGCCAACGGCATGGCGCTCGACAACGGCGCGTCATTCGTGAACTCGGCGCTGTTTCAAGTGAATGAGCAGAAGTACTTTGCCAGCACCGATGGCTCGTACATCGACCAGGATATTCACCGCATCTGGCCCACATTTGGCGTCACGGTGGTGGATAGGGGTAGCGGCAAGTTCCGCTCGCGCCAGAGCCTGAGCGTGCCGATGGGGATGGGCTACGAGTACCTCACGCCCAAGGCCGCCGACAAGATGGCCGGCCCCGCTGGCTCGGACGTGATTGGCTACAAAAACAGCTACGATATTCTGGAAGACGCGGCCCGCGCCGCCAAGCAAACCAAGCTCAAAGTGACGGCCAAGTCGGTGACGCCGGGCAAGTACGACCTCGTGCTTGACCCCCACCACCTGGGCCTCACCATCCACGAATCGGTGGGCCACCCGCTGGAGCTGGACCGCGTGCTGGGCTACGAGGCCAACTTTGCGGGCACCTCGTTTGCTACCCTGGAGTGGCGCAAGAAGAATATCCCGTACGGCTCGAAGCAGGTGAATATCGTGGCCGATAAGTTGCAAGTCAACTCGCTGGGCGCGGTGGGCTGGGACGACGAGGGCGTGAAAACCAAGGAGTGGAACCTCATTGAGCAGGGCAAGCTGGTGGACTACCAGAAAATCCGGGACCAGGCCGCCATCGTGGGCCAAAACGCCTCCGATGGCTGCTGCTACTCGCAGTCGTGGCGCGACGTGCAGTTTCAGCGCATGGCCAACATCAGCCTCAAGCCCAGCCCCACCAAAATGAGCGTGGATGAGCTGGTGAGCAAGGTGGACAAGGGCATCTACATCGCCGGTAACGGCTCGTTTTCGATTGACCAGCAGCGCTATAACTCGCAGTTTGGCGGCCAGGTATTCTACGCCATCGAGAAGGGCAAAATCACGGAAATGCTCGAAGACGTGGCTTACCAGACCAACACACTGGAGTTCTGGGGCGCCTGCGCCGGCTCGTGCGATGCCTCGGACTACCGCTTCGCGGGCTTCTTCAACGACGGCAAGGGCCAGCCTTCGCAAAGCTCGGCCGTGAGCCACGGCTCGGCCACCTCGCGGTTCAACGGCGTGAACATCATCAACACGGCCCGCAAGATTGGGTAGGGGTAGCCTGTCATTGCGAGCGCAACGAAGTGGAGCGCGGCAATCCTTCCTTGTCGTTTGCTTCGTCGGGTTACTAATCCAACGTGCAGGAAAGATTGCCGCGCTTCACTTCGTTGCGCTCGCAATGACAACCGATTAAATTTCAGATATATAATCCAACGATAATGGCAATTCTCTCCCAAACCGAAGCCCAGGACATTCTCAAGAAGGTCCTCAGTTTCAGCACCGCCGACGAGTGCGAGGCCAACCTCAACGGCAGCCTCGAAGGCAACGTGCGCTCGGCGCGCAACTCCATCAGCACGGCCGGGGCCGTGGACAACGTGTCGCTGGCCGTGACGTCGTACTTCGGCAAGCGCTCGGGCACCGCCACGTGCAACCAGTTTGACGAGGCTACCCTGCGCCGCTGCGTGCAGCGGGCCGAGGAAATCGCCAAGCTGGCGCCTGAGAGTCCCGAGCACATGCCGCTGCTCGGGCCGCAGACGTATTTGTCGTCGCCGCTCTCGTTTGCGGCTAATACGGCGGCCATCACGCCCGACTACCGCGCCCGCCAGATGGCGGCCAGCATGCAGTATTGCGACACCAAAAAGCTGTCGTCGGCGGGTTTTTTGAACGACTCGGCGGGCTTCGTGGCCAAGCGCAACTCGAAGGGCCTGGAGGCCTACCAGCGCGTGTCGAACCTCGATTTTAGCATCACGGTGCGCACGCCCGACGGCATGGGCTCGGGCTACGCGGCCACCGATTTTACCGACGTGTCGAAGTTCGACGCGGCGCGCCTTACGGCGGTGGCGGCCGGCAAGGCGTCTTCTTCGCTGGGGGCCAAGGCCATTGAGCCGGGCAAGTACACCGTTATTCTGGAGCCGAATGCGCTGGTGTCGGGCTCCGATGCCTCGCTGCTGGGCGCGCTCATGCGCTCGTTTGACGCCCGCTCGGCTGATGAGGGGCGCAGCTTTTTGAGCAAGAAAGGCGGTGGCAATCGCAAGGGCGAAAAGATGTTCGATGAGCGGGTTACGATTTATTCGGACCCCACCAACGCCGAAGTGCCCGACCTAACTTTTTCGGGCGATGGCCGGCCGCAGCAGCGCACTACCTGGATTGAGAAGGGGGTAGTAAAAAACCTCTATACCTCACGCTTCTGGGCCCAAAAATCGGGCATTCCCGACCTGCCCAACCCCGGCGGGTTCATCATGGAAGGCGGCACGCAGAGCACCGCCGACCTTATCAAGAGCACCGCCAAGGGCATTCTGGTGACGCGCCTGTGGTATATCCGCCCCGTGGACCCGCAAACGCTGCTCTATACCGGCCTCACCCGCGACGGCACGTTCTACATCGAGAACGGCGCTATCAAGTTCCCGGTCAAGAACTTCCGCTTCAACGAGAGCCCGATTATCATGCTCAACAACCTGGAGGCCATCGGCCGCCCGGTGCGCCTGGCCGGCAACCTAGTGCCGCCGCTGAAAATCCGCGACTTCACCTTCACCAGCTTGTCGGACGCGGTGTAACGTTTGGGGCGGCACGGCGATACTCGGCCGTGCCGGGCCAGCCCTACCCCCCTGTTGCGGAGCGAAGCCGCTCCAACGCGCAAAAAAAGCGGCCGGGCAACCAGGCCGCTTTTTTTCGCATCTGCGGCGAGTAGCTTCGCGGCAACCTTCTTTCAATCAGTCACCTTACATTTTTTCTGCTATGAACAGACGCGACTTTGTGGGCCTGACCGGCCTGGGCGCTACTGCCTTGCTGCTGCCCTCGCTGCCGGGCTTCGGGGGCAAGCTCGTGGACCCCAGCCGCTTGCTGGAGCCGGGCGCCGACACCATTCTTAAAAAACGCCTGGCCGACGCGGCCCTGAACGCCGCCAAGAGCGCCGGCGCGAGCTACGCCGACGTGCGCATCGGGCGCTCGCTCAATCAGTACGTGTTTGCCCGCGAGAAGCAGGTGCAGAACATCGTGAGCACCGAGAGCTACGGCGTGGGTATTCGGGTGCTGGTGAATGGCTGCTGGGGCTTCGCCTCCACGAGCGTCGTGACCGAGGCCAGCCTGGCCGCCACCGCCCGCCTGGCCGCCGAAATCGCCAAGGCCGACGCCAAGGTGCAGAAGGAGCCCGTGCAGCTGGCCGCACAAAAAGGCTACGGCGAGGTGAGCTGGAAAACGCCCATTCAGCAGAGTGCCTTTGAGGTGCCGGTGAAGCAAAAAGCCGACCTGCTGCTGGCCGCCAACGCGGCGGCGATGGACGCGGGCGCCAACTACATCAACTCGGCGCTCTTTCAAGTGAATGAGCAGAAGTACTTTGCCAGCACCGACGGCTCGTACATCGACCAGGACGTGCACCGCCTCTGGCCCACGTTCAACGTGACGGCCGTGGATACCAAATCGGGTAAATTCCGCTCGCGCGAGGCGCTGAGCGCGCCCGTGGGCTTGGGCTACGAGTACCTCACGCCCAGCGCCGTCGAGCAGGTACGCGGGCCGCAGGGCACTGATACCGTGGGCTATAAGCTGCGCTACGACATCCTGGCCGATGCCGCGCTGGCCGGCAAGCAGGCCAAGGCCAAGCTGGGCATGAAGTCGGTGACGCCCGGCAAGTACGACCTCGTGCTCGACCCCGGCCACCTGGGCCTCACCATCCACGAGAGCGTGGGCCACCCCACCGAGCTGGACCGCGTGCTGGGCTACGAGGCCAACTACGCGGGCACCTCATTTGCTACCCTGGAGTGGAAGGCCAAGGGCCTGCCCTACGGCTCGAAGGAGGTCAATATTGTGGCCGATAAGCTGCAAACCGGCTCGGTGGGCAACGTGGGCTACGACGACGAGGGTGTGAAAACCAAGGAGTGGGACATCATCAAGGCCGGTAAGCTGGTGGACTACCAGAAAATCCGGGACCAGGCTCACATCGTGGGCCAGAAGGAGTCGGATGGCTGCTGCTATGCGCAGTCGTGGGAGGACGTGCAGTTCCAGCGCATGGCCAACATCAGCCTCAAGCCCGGCCCTACCCCCCTCAGCGTGGATGAGATGGTGAGCAAGGTGGATAAGGGCATCTACATTGCCGGCGCGGGCTCATTCAGCATTGACCAGCAGCGGTTTAACTTTCAGTTTGGCGGGCAGCTGTTTTTCGCCATTGAGAAAGGCAAAATCACGGAGCCGCTGGAAGACGTGGCCTACCAGTCGAACACCCAGGAGTTTTGGGGCGCCTGCGCGGGCTCGTGCGACCAGCGCGACTACCGCCTGTTCGGCACCTTCTTCGATGGCAAGGGCCAGCCGGCGCAGGTGTCGTCGGTGAGCCACGGCTCGGCCACCACGCGCTTCAATGGTGTGAACGTCATCAACACCGCCCGCAAAGTTTAGTCCCTACCCCCCGTAATCCAGTTAACGTAATGGCTATTCTCTCCAAAGACGACGCCCAGGCTATCCTGAAGAAAGTGCTGAGCTACAGCACCGCCGACGCCTGCACGGTGGGCCTAAGCGGGCGCACGGCCGGCAACATTCGCTACGCCCGCAACAGCGTGAGCACGGCCGGCGCCCAAGACACGGTGTCGCTGACCGTGGAGTCGAGCTTCGGCAAGCGCTCGGGCATTGCTACCTGCAATGAGTTTGACGACGCTACGTTGCGCCGCTGCGTGCAGCGGGCCGAGGAAATCGCGCACCTCGCCCCCGAAAGCCCCGAGTACATGCCGCCGCTCGGCCCCCAAACGTATCTCAACCCGCCCTCGGCGGCCACTACCCCCCTCACGCCAACTGGCCGTGCCCAGGCCGCGGCCGACAGCATGACGCTGTGCGCGGCCAAAAACCTGGCCGCCGCCGGCTTCCTGGATGGCGGCACGCGCTTCACGGCGCTGCGCAATTCGAAGGGCCTGGAGGCGTATCAGCAGTCCACGAATACCGACTTTTCGGTGACGGTGCGCACGCCCGACGGCCGGGGCTCGGGCTACGCCATTGCCGACGTCACGGACGTTAGTAAACTCAATACCAAGGCTTTGACCCAGCGTGCCGCCGACAAGGCCACTGGCTCGCTCGGGGCCAAGGCCATTGAGCCGGGCAAGTACACCGTGATTTTGGAGCCGGCGGCGCTCATGGCCGGCGACGACCTCTCGCTGCTCGGCGGGCTCATGTATAGCATGGGCGCCCGCGAGGCCGACGAGGGCCGCAGCTTCCTGACCAAGAAGGGCGGCGGCAACCGCAAGGGCGAAAAGCTCTTCGATGAGCGCATCAATATCTACTCGGACCCCATGAACGCCGAGGTGCCCGGCCAAGCCTTCGACGGCGACGGCCTGCCCGCGCGGCGCATGAGCTGGGTGGAGAAGGGCGTGGTAAAAAACCTGTATTACTCGCGCTTCTGGGCCCAGAAAAACAACGTGGCGCCCAACGCTTTCCCCAGCGGCTTCATCATGACGGGCGGCACGCAGAGCACCGCCGAACTGATAAAAAGCACGGCCAAGGGCATTCTGGTCACGCGCCTATGGTACATCCGCGAGGTCGACCCGCAGACGTTGCTCTACACTGGCCTCACGCGCGACGGCACGTTCTACATCGAGAATGGGGCCATCAAATTCCCCATCAAAAACCTGCGCTTCAACGAGAGCCCGATTATTATGCTCAATAATATCGAGGCCATCGGCCGCCCGGTGCGCCTGGCCGGCTGCCTGGTGCCGCCGCTCAAAATCCGCGACTTCACCTTCACCAGCTTGTCGGACGCGATATAAACGCAAAAGCGCGTCATGCTGAGCTTGCCGAAGCATCTCTACCACATCGTTGGATGAAGCGGTACAGATGATTCGGCAAGCTCAGCATGACGCGCTAATCTGCCTGAATCTTTACAGTTTGGGCAGCTGGAAGGCGGCGTAGAACTGGAACACCCGGTTTTGGAGGCGCGCGTCGTTCACGCCTTGCAGAAACTGGATGTCGTTGATGTCGTTGAGGCCTGCCACGAAGCGGCCACCCAGGCGCACGATGGAGCCCAGCTTGAGCCCTACCCCCGCGCAGAGGGCAAAGTCGCCGCGCTTGTAGTTGCCGGTCGAAGCCTGGTCTACGCTGCCAAACAGCACGTTGCCGCTGCTGCCGCGCACCTGCACGGTGCCCTGGTCATTGGCCGACACCAGGTAGCCAAACTGCGGCCCGGCCTCCACGTAAACCGGCCCGAAGGTGAGCTTGGCCAAGATGGGCACGGCGAGGTAGTTGAGGCGCGTGGTGTAGTTGGTGATGGTGGTGCTACCTTTCAAGTCCGCACCTTGCAGCGAATACAGTAGCTCGGGCTGAATGGAAAGCGGCCCGATTAATTTGGCTTCGTAAAAAATGCCGGCGTGGAAATAAGTTTTGTAGGTGGCATCTTCGCCGACGCGGCCGGTGAGCACGGCCTCGTTGACGCCGCCTTTAATGCCGAATTGGGCATGGGCCTGGCTGGCCAGAAGTAACAGCATAACTGCTAGTGCGAACTGTTTCATGGGTATTGGTAATGAGAAGGTTAGGCTATAATAGATTGATGGCGGGGCCGTCAGCAGCAGCGGGCCGCAGCGGGGTAACGCATACAGAGGGGCTTTTGGGGTGCGCAAAGGTTGCAGAAACAAGTTTGCGAAGCCCGGCGTGAATGGCCCGTGAACCCGCGCAGTGCAACCCTACCCCCCGTTTTTTCGCCTATTTCCCCCGATGCCTACCCCCTTCACCTTCGTGCGCCTCAGCTACCACTCCGGCGACTGGGATGCCGTGGACGAACGGATGCCCGCCAACCTGCTGCACTCGCTGGTGCAGTACACCACGGTGCCCGTGGCGCCCCAGGAAAAAGTGGTGGCCCTGGACAGCCCCGACCTGTTTGGCTACCCCTTCTGCTACCTGAGTGGGCACCGGCTGGTGCAATTTTCGGCCCAGGAGAAGAAGAACTTTACGCAGTACGTGCGCAACGGCGGCTTCGTGCTGGTGGACGACTGCAACCACGACATCGACGGCCTGTTTGCCCGCTCCTTCGAGGAGCAGATGCGGGTGTGTTTCGGGGACAAAGCCTTGCAGAAAATCCCGAAGACGCACCCGATTTATAATCAGTTTTTCAAGTTCAAAGACGGCCCGCCCAACACGGGCTTCGAACTGAATGGCTGGGGCGACGACCTGGTGCACGACTACCTCAAGGGCATCACCATCAACAACCGCTTGGGCGTGCTGTATTCCAACAAAGACTACGGCTGCGAGTGGGACTACGACTTTCGCAACAAGCGCTTCCTGGCCGAGGACAACACCAAGTTTGGGGTTAATATTCTGCTGTATGCGCTGAGCTAGAACACCCTCTGTCATTGCGAGCGCAGCGCGGCAATCGCACCCGAACGAACCCCGCGCCGGTCGTTCTCCTGGCTCGTTCTGATGCGATTGCCGCGCTGCGCTCGCAATGACAAACGATTTATCTGCTTGCAAAAAATCTACATGACCGAACAAGACGTAAAAACGCTCCTCGCCAAGCTCCCGACCCTCAAAGCCGAAATCGGCAAAGTGATAGTGGGCCAAAGCCAGGTGCTCGACGAGGTGCTGGTGGCGCTGCTGGCCGGCGGCCACGCCCTGCTGGAAGGCGTGCCTGGCCTGGCCAAAACGCTGCTCGTGCGCACGCTGGCCTCGGCCACCGATTTGCCGTTTCGCCGCATCCAGTTCACGCCCGACCTCATGCCGACTGATATTCTGGGCACCGAGGTGCTGGAGGAAGACCACGGCACCGGCCACCGCTCGTTCAAGTTCAACCAGGGGCCGATTTTCGCCAGCCTGGTGTTGGCCGACGAGATAAACCGCACGCCGCCCAAAACCCAGGCCGCGCTGCTGGAGGCCATGCAGGAAGGCCACGTGACCTACGCCGGCCAGGAGCACGCGCTGCCCAAGCCGTTCTTCCTGCTAGCTACGCAAAACCCGATTGAACAATCTGGTACCTACCCCCTGCCAGAGGCGCAGCTCGACCGCTTTTTGCTGTACGTGCGCATCGGCTACCCCACCGAGCAGGAGGAAATGGCGGTGCTGAGCGGCACCACTGGCACGGCCCGGCCCGAGGTGCGGCCCATTTTGGGCGGCGACGACATCCGGCAGTTGCAGCAGCTGGTGCGGCAGGTCAGCCTCAGCCCCGAGCTGCTGAGCTTCGTGAACCGACTGGTGCGCGCTACCCGCCCGGCTACGTCCGAAGTCAAGTTTATCAAGGACTACGGCCGCTGGGGCGCGGGGCCGCGCGCCGGCCAGGCGCTCATTCTCTGCGCCAAGGCGCGGGCGCTGTTGCAAGGCCGCTTCGCCGCCACGCTGGATGATATTCGGGCGCTGGCACCGCCGGTTTTGCGCCACCGCGTGCTGTTGAATTTTAATGCGGAGGCGGAGAATTTGACGCCCGATGATGCCGTGGCCGAATTGCTGAAAGCCGTGACGGTATAAAACCGTCTGTCATTAAATCGTTTGTCATTGCGAGCGCAGCGCGGCAATCTCATCAGAACGAACTAACTGAACGACCGGCGTGGGTATCGTTCTGGTG
>CAZZWL010000020.1:6059-14081 GCA_964657755.1 uncultured Rhodanobacter sp. | reverse complement strand
CAAACGACTTTATTTTTCATTCCCTACCTCCCCTTAAACTTGCTGACTCCCGAACTCCTCTACGCCCTGCGCAACCTGCCGCTGGCTGCCCGCCAGGCGGCCGAGGGCTTTTTGGCTGGCGCGCACGCCAGCCGGCGGCACGGCGCGGGCATGGAGTTCAGCCAGTACCGGCCCTACCAGCCCGGCGACGACCTGCGCCGCCTCGACTGGCGCCTGGCCGCGCGGTCGGACCGGTACTACTTGCGCGAGTCGGAAGTCGATACTAGCCTGGTGGTGAACCTGGTACTGGACGCCAGCGCCAGCATGAACCACCGCGACGACAACGGCCTGAGTAAGCTTGACTACGCCCGGCTACTGCTGGCCGCGCTGGCCTACCTGGCCCAAAAGCAGGGCGACGCGGTGGGCCTCACCATTTTGCGGCCCGGCGGCTTGCAGCACTTTCCGGCCCGCGCCGACACCCGGCAGCTGCCGCGCCTCTACCACGCGCTGGAAACGGCCGAGGCCGCCGGCACCTTTCCCGACACCGCTACGCTGGCCCCGCTCACGGCCCGGCGCCAGCGCGCCCTCACGGTGTGCGTGAGTGATTTATACGAAGAAGCCGGCGAGATAAATCACCTGCTGGCCCGCCTGCGCGCCACCAGCGGCGACGTGCTGCTGCTGCACCTGGTGGCGGGCAATGAGCTGAATTTTAGCTATAAAGGCCCCGTGACGTTCCGCGACCTGGAAACCGGCCAGACGCTCCAGCTCGATGCTGACCAGCAGCGCGCCGGCTACCAGGCGCAGCTGCGCCAGTGGCTGCGCGACACGGCCCAGGCCGCCCGCCAGCAGGGCCTCGACTACCACCAGCTCAGCACTGCCCACCCGCTGGATGGCGCGCTGCGCGAGTTTTTGAAACGACGACAATTAATGCGTTAATTTTTTTCACCGCGGAAGACGCGGAAGTATTCGCGGAAGGTCGCGGAGGTCGTTCTTCCGCGGCCCTCCGCGAATACTTCCGCGGTAAAACTTCCTCTTATTTACCCGAATTAGCCTTTGTTCACTTTCACCAACCCATCTGCGCTACTGGCTTTGCTGGGCTTGCTCGTGCCGCTGGCCATCCACCTCTGGAACCGGCGGCCGGGCCGCGAGGTGGCGGTGGGCAGCCTGCGCTGGCTGGCCGCCGGGGCCAACCGCCGCCTGCGCAACCTGCGCCTGGAGCAGCGCTGGCTGCTGCTGCTGCGGGCGGCGCTGCTGGCAGTGCTGGCCGGGGCGCTGGCGGGCCCGGCGTGGCGGCAAGTGCGGCCCGCCGGCCGGGGCCAGGTGCTGGTGAGCCCCGCCCTGGCCGATGGCAGCCGCCTGGCCGCCGTGCGCCCCACCCTCGACTCGCTGCGGCGGCGCGGCTACCAGCTGCGCTGGCTGGCGCCGGGCCTACCCCCCCTCACGGCCGCCGAGTGGCAGCGCGACTCGCTGGGCCGGCCGGCTACTACCGCGCCGGCTGATAATCTGTATTGGGCGCGCCTGCAGCAGGCCGCGAATTCATTTCCGGGCCAGCCGCTGTACGCCGTGACGCCGGCCGCGCTGCGTGGCTTTGGTGGGCCGCACCCGGCACTGCCAGCTAACCTGACCTGGCAAACCGTGCCCACGCGCACGGCTACCGACTGGCTGCAAGCGGCCACCGCTAGCCCCGATAGCCTGCGCCTGCTGCTGGGCCACAGCGATGAACAGCTGACGACTTTCCGCACGGTGCGCGTGGCCCTACCCCGGTCGGGGGCGCCGATTAACGTAGTCGGCCTACCCGCCTTGCGCTACGAAACCACGGCCCACGGCGCGCGGCTACTGCCCGTGGCGGCCGATTCGGGCCGCGCGCTGGCGGCGGTGCCCGTAGTAGCCGGGCCACTGCGGGTGCACCTCTACGCCACGGCCGGCTACGCCGACGAGGCACGCACCCTGCGAGCGGCGCTGCGGGCGGCGGCCGTGGGCCTGGCGCGGCCCCTGGCGCTCAACACCAGCCCTACCCCCCCCAACCCGGCCCAAGCCGCCGACTGGCTCTTCTGGCTGAGCGACAGCCCGGTGCCGGCCGCCTGGCGCGCCCAGGTGCCGCGGGGCCTGCACCTGTGGCAGGAAGCCGATGGGCCGGGCGTGCCCGACACCGCAACCCTGGCCACAGCCGAAACTGCTAACGCCGCGCCCATTCGCATTTTGCGCCGTAGTCAGCCGTCAATAGCTGGTCAAACTCGTTGGGCCGACGGCCGGGGCCGGGCCGTGCTTTCTGAAACGCCCCAGGCAGCAGGCGCTGTTTATCAGTTGGCTACGCGCCTGAGCCCGGCCTGGAGCAACCTGGCTGACAGCCCCGCATTGCCGGCGCTATTGCTGAATTTGCTGGCTCCCAAAACTCGCCTGGGCATTGATTCGACCTTGACCGCCCACGACCAGCGCCGCCTCGACCCGGCGCAGCTGCCGGCCCGGCCGGGGCGCGTGGCTGGCCCCACGGCCGCGCCGTCCGTGGCCTACCGCTTCACCGATTTGCGGCCCTGGCTGGTGCTGCTGGTCGCCCTCTTATTTGGGCTGGAACGCTGGCTGGCCCAGCGGCGGGTGACAGCACCTTTATCTTCATCACTATGACGCTGACAGTTGCTTCTGCTCCCGAAATCAGCCTGCTTCATGCGCAAGGAATAGCACATGCTCAATTGAAAGCAGTAAGGCAAAGCTATGCCCGCCGCTACGGCAACGGCGGGCTGCTGCCACTGTTAGCAGCTGGCTTGCTCCTACTGGCCGTCGTACATCACTGGCCCACTATACCGCCTTTGTGGATAGCGCTGGCGGTGATAGGTCTATTGGCGTTGAGTGCGTGGTGGATGGAGCCCTTGCGGCAGTTTGGCCGCAAAGAGGTAGCCCAGCAGCTCGACCGCCTGTTTCCAGAGCTACAAGACAGCACGGGGCTCTTATTGCAAAGCCCGGCTGACCTCCCGTTATTGGGCCAACTACAAGTCAGGCGCGTGACTGAGCAGTTGACCCAACTGCTCGCTGATGGCCCGGCACTACTTCCCTTTTCATTTAAAAAGTCGCTGATTATAAGCGGCATACTGGTAGCGGCGGCGGCCGTTATCGCGCTGCTTCCTCTGGCCAATAGGCCTACGCACAGTAGGCCGGCCTCGGTGGCAGTACGCTTCACGCCCGATGCCGGCCGGCCGGTGCCGGTAGCCGCGCCGCGCATCACCAAAGTGGAGCTGCTGGTGACGCCGCCGGCCTACACGCGGCGGGTGGCATTTGTGCCGCCGGCGGCTTCGTTTCAGTGCCCGCAGGGGTCACGGGTGCGCTGGCTGGTGCGGGTGAATAAGGCGGCTAGCGCCGCGCCAGTGCTGGAACTGGGCAGCCAGAAACTGACCTTGCGGCCGGTGGCGGGGCAGCCGACCCAGTTTGTGACCGAGCAGGTGCTGCGTGCTTCGGCGCTGTACCGGCTGCGCTTCGCGGGGCAAACTTCGGATGACTACGCCATCGACGTGCGGCCCGACCAGCTGCCCACTATTCGTATTCAAACCCCTAAACCTTACACGCTTATCGCGGCGGTGGGCACCCGGCCCGAGGTGCCGGTACGGGCCGTACTGCGCGACGACTACGGCCTGACCCGCGCCGAGCTGGTCATCACCGTGGCCCAGGGCCAGGGCGAGGCCGTGAAATTTCACGAGGTGCGCCGCGACCTGAGCGCGGCGCTGGGCGGCCAGCCGGGCGAGGCCACGGTGGGCAGCCTGCTGAACCTGCCCAAGCTGGGGCTGACCTACGGCGACGAGCTGTACTTCTACCTACAGGCCCGCGACAACAACGGCCACGCGGCGCGTTCCGATGCCTTTTTGGTGCAGTGGCAGGACACGGCCGCCGCCACCAGCGCCCTCGACATGGGCATGGGCGTGAATACCGCGCCGGCCTACTTTCGCTCTGAGCGCCAGATAATTATCGACACCGAAAAGTTGATTGCGGAGAAAGCCAGGCTCACGGCCGCCGAGTTTACGAACCGGGCCAACGCGTTGGGCTTCGACCAGCAGTCGTTGCGCTTGCGCTACGGCAAGTTTTTGGGCGAAGAAGCCGAAAAGGGCCTCGGCGTGACGGCCGGTCCGCCCACCGCCGATGAGCCCGCGTCGCCCACGGCTGAGGCCCCCACCGCCGACGCGCCCGCCGAGGCCAAGCCCCCTACCCCCGCTGCCGAGGCCGACGACGACCACCACCCCGAAGCCCCGGCCGGCCGCAACGCCTCGCCCACCGCCGCCACCGACGCGCTGATGGACCCATACATGCATAAGCACGACGACGCCGAAACCGCCGACTTCCTGGAGCCCGCCGTGAAGGCCAAGCTCCACGCCGTGCTGGACGAGATGTGGGCCGCCGAGCTGCGCCTGCGCACCGGCCAGCCGGCCGCGGCCCGGCCCTTCGAGTACCGCGCCCTGCGCCTGCTCAAGCAGGTGCAGCAGCAAACCCGCGCCTATGTCAAGAAGGCGGGCTTCACCCCTACCCCCCTGCCCGAAGCCACGCTGCGCCTCACCGGCGAGCTGAAGGGCGCGGCGGCTCCGCGCTTGCAAGAGTCGGTGCCGGCCCCGGCTAGCCAGCCTACCGTACGCGCCGCCCTGCGCTGGCTGGCCACCCAGCACGGCCAGCCCGCCCGCCCCGCCGATGCCGCCGCCCTGGAGCAAGCCGGCACCGCGCTGGCCCAGGCCGCGTTGCAAAAGCCCGGCCTCTACCTGCCCGCGTTGCGCGCCCTGCGCCAGCTGGCCACCGATGCCCGCGCCGGCCGCGTGCCTTGCCCTACCTGCCTCGCGCCTGCCCAACGTGCCCTCACCGACCTGCTGCCCGCGCCGATACCCACCGCCGCCCCCGCCGCCACGCCCGACCGCCTGGCCCGGCGCTACTTCCAGGAGTTGGGGCGGTGAGTGATTTTGGAAATTAAAAATTTGATGGCCAGACGTTTAATTTATCATTTTTAATTCAACAAGACTGCCTTGAAAACCACTGCGCGTTAGTCTACTCCCTGCGAAACACCGCGTTTTAACACCGCGAAACACCGCGCGAAAATCTCCTTGCCAACCACTCCGTCTTCCTTGTTTATCGCCCTGGCCTGCGGGCTGCTAGCCCTGGCGCTGGCCTGGGCCGCCTGGCGCCGCGCCGACCGCCGCCGGCTGGCACTCCGGCTGCTGGCCAGCCTGGTGGCCCCGCTGGCGCTGTACTTCACGGCCTACCCGCCCCAGCAGCAGGTAGCGGCCGCCCGCGCCGAGGCCATCGTGCTCACGCCTGGCTACCAGCCCGATACGCTGCGCCAGCTGCTGCGCCGCCTGGGCCGGGGCACGCCCGTGCGGGCTTATGGTACGCCCGCGCCCACCCTCGCCAAGCCGCTGGGCAGCCTGCTGGCCCTGGCCGAGCAACGCCCCGCCCTGCGCCGCCTGCACCTGCTGGGCGAGGGCCTACCCCCCGCCGAGCTGCCGGCGCTGGGCGCGGTGCCCGTGGTGCGCCACGCGGGGCCGGCCTTCGCGGGCTTTGCGGCCGCCAACTGGCCGCAGCAACTCACGCTGGGCCAGCGCTTTGAGGTGGAAGGCACGGTGGCGGGCAATGGCCCCGCCTGGGTGAGCCTGCAAGCTGAAGGCGCCGGGCGCGACTCGGTGCGGCTGACGGCCGGGGGCAGCTTTCACCTCAGCTACCAGCCCAAAGTGGCCGGACTGGCGCGCTACACCGTGGTGCTGCGCCGGGCGGGCCGGGTGGCCACTGAGCCGCTACCGCTGGAAATTACCACCACCCCCAAGCCGGCCGTGCTGCTGCTGGCCGCCGTGCCGGGCTTCGAGTTTAAGTTTTTGAAAAACAGTCTGGCCGCGCAAGGCCGGGCCGTGGCCCTGCGCACCACCGTGAGCCGGGGCCTGGTGCAGACCGAGTTTGTGAACCAACCTGCGCTGCCGCTCGACCACCTCACGCCGGCGCTGCTGGCCCGCTACGCCGTGGTAGTAGCCGACGCCGCCACCCTGGCCGCCCTACCCCCCGGCGAAAGCCAGCTGCTGCGCGCCACCATCGAGCAGGGCCGCCTGGGCCTAGTGCTGCTCGCCGACCCTACCCCCCTGCCGGCGGCCGTACCCGCCCGCGCCGATTTTGTGGTGCAGCCATTGCCAGTGGCCGGCGCCACGGCCCAGCCGCTGACCTGGCCCGATGCCCCCGCGCCGACGCGGGCGCTGCTGCCGGCACGGCTGCGGCCGGGGGCGGCGCTGCGGCCGCTCATCATGGGGCCAGGCGGGGCGCTGGTGGTGGCCGGCCGGCGCTACGGCCTGGGCGCGGTGGTGGTGTCGTTAGTGCCCGAAACTTTTCGCTGGGCCTTGCAGGGGCAGGCAGCGGCCTACGCCTCGTTCTGGAGCCAGCTGCTGACGGCCGCCACGCCGCCGCCCGCGCCCGCCGCCACCTGGCTAGCCCTGGACCGCTGGCCGCACCCGCGCCAGCCCCTCACGCTGCGGCTGGCGGGGCCGCGCCCTACCCCCCTGCCTACGGCGCAAGCCCTAGCGGGCGGCCCCACCGTGGCGCTGGCCCTGGCCCAGGACCCCCGCCTGCCCGAGTGGAGCACGGCCGAGTACTGGCCCAGCACGGCGGGCTGGCACCAGGTGCGCGGGCCGGGCCGTACGGTGCACAGCTTCTACGTGTACGACTCGGCGGCCTGGCGCGGGCCGGCCCGGCGCGCGGGCGAGCAGGCGCTGGCGGCGCGGGCAGTGGGGGCCAGCCTGGAGCCAGCCGCCATGACTACCGTGCGGCAGCCGTGGCCGGTGGGCTGGTTTTTTGGGCTGTTCTTGCTGGCGGCAGGTTTCCTGTGGCTGGAAGAAAAGCTATGAGTTATTAGCCAATCCTTTGACTTTATACTGACGACTTATAGCAAGTCGTCAGTATTTTTTTGGCCCCCACGCAACCGCTGCGGGTTGCCGCCGGTCAAGCCCCCGAACGCCGCCGCTACCGGGTCAGTCGTCGATTAGTATTGCGTATGGCCGTTACTCCCGCTGTTATTTCTGAAGCCTTGCTGGCGGCGTGCCGCCGGGGCGAGGAGGCGGCGCAGTTACGGCTCTACAACCAGCTGGCGTATGGGCTGATGGGCGTGTGCCTACGCTACTGCCCCAGCCGGGCCGAGGCGGAGGATGCGCTGCAAAACACGTTTGTTAAAATCTTTACCCGCCTCGACCAGTACCGGGGCAACGGCCCCTTTGAAGCCTGGGCGCGGCGCATTGCGGTGCACACTTCCTTGCACGCCGTGGAGCAGCACCGCCTGCGCCACCCCACCAGCACCGGCGCCGCCGACCTGGACGAGCACGCGGCCCACCTGCCCAGCCCCGACCCGTCGGCCCTCGACCAGCTCGCGGCGGCCGACTTGCTCCAGCACCTCGCGGCCCTACCCCCTGGCTACCGCACGGTGCTCAATCTCTACGCCATCGAAGGCTACTCGCACGCCGAGATAGCGCAGTTGCTGGGCATTTCGGAGGGCACCAGCAAGTCGCAGCTGGCCCGCGCCCGCCAGCTGCTGGCCCACCGCCTGTGCCTAGCCAAACCCACGCCCTGCTAATTATTCTCATGAACGAAAGCCCGAACCCGATACAGCCCGATGACAATGCCAGCGACCCGTTGCTGACCGCGTTGCGGCAGCGCCTGGGCGACTATGGCGAGGCGCCGCCGCCGGGCGCCTGGGCCAGCATCCGGCAGCGCCTGCCGGCCCAGGCGCGGCCCTGGTGGCGGCGGCCGCGCCGGTTGCTGCCACTGCTGGCGTTGCTGCTGGGGCTGGTAGCCGCCGGGCTGTTCACGCGCCGGGCGGCGCAGCCCGCGGGCGACCTCGCTACCAATAGGCCAGCTACTGCGCACTCAACTACTGGCACCGCTGCCCAGCCAGCTACTCCAGAATTAACCACTGACAATCATACCATTAAGCATAGCGCCAATTCGCCTGCCACTTCCAATTCTCTACCCCCTACCTTCGGCTCGAAGCCCGCACAGCCAGCTGCCCGGCTAAATAGCCAGGCTGCTAACAACGCTGTGCCGTGGGGGGGG
>CAZZWL010000020.1:0-6049 GCA_964657755.1 uncultured Rhodanobacter sp. | reverse complement strand
CTGAGGGCACCCGCCGCCTCGCGCCAGCTGCCCTCAGCCAACCCGCGCGGCGGCTACCGCTAGTAACTAAAGCGCCCCTTAAGCGGGGAGCCCTACCCCATCCTATTTCGCGCACCGCGTTGCCATCAACGGTAGCCGGGCGTAAGCTCCACCGTACGCCTGGGCGCAGTTTAGTAAATGCTTTTGCTGACAACCTGGCAACGCCCAGCCGCTCCCGACGCACCGTAGTAATTGCTGAGGCAGATTTGGCCAGGCGGCCCCGTGCGGTGGGTCGGATGGCCAGCAGCCAGCAAGCGGGGAGGCAGCGACGAAGCACCAGCCGAGCCTTGGTGGCTAGCCGCCACCAGGCGGCGCACCGCATAGGGCTACCTGGTTTTGCGGTCGGGGCAGCGACGCCGCGCACCAACTCATTGCCAATGTCACGCTCCACTGCGGTAACCAAGCCTGAGGCCCTGGCTGAGGACCGGGTAGCCGCGAGCCGCCACCGCTCAGAGGCAGCAATTATGGGCCGGCCAAGCGCCTTCGAATCAGGTCAATTAATTGACTCATTGCCGGTTGCAACCAGCAAGCTAACGCCTGCCCCGTTGGCTGGCCTGCCAGCGCCCCTGGCGGCGCGGCCCGACTCGCTGCGGCCGCCTTACCCCCCGGTGCGGCGCTGGGCCTTGCTGGCCCTGGCCGGGCCCACACTCAGCTACCGCACCATTGGCCCGGCGCCGGCCACTACCACCGGCTACCCCGGCTTTGCCCACCTGGAGCGGCCCGCCGCGGGGCTGGGCGCGCAGGTGCAGGTGCGGCGGGTGCTGTCGGGCCGCTGGGCGCTGGCGGTGGGGGTAGGCTACCAGGAATACGCCACCCGCCTGGCTTTGCAGCTCGCCGATTCTGGTGGGGCGCACGTTCGACAGCGCGATACGTACCGGCTACTCACGCTGCCCGTGCAGCTGAGCTACGCGCTGGGCGGGCCGCGGGGCCGGCTGGCCAAGGCGCTGCTGCTGGGGGCAGAGGCGGGCTGGTACCGGGGCGGCCGCAGCACCGAAGGCAGCGACTGCGGCTGCCAGCAGCAGACCTACACCGCCACCGCCAGCCCCTATTACCCCTGGAGCCTAGCCCTGAGCCTGGGCCTCGACCTGCGCTACCGCCTGGGCGGCCCGGCCTCGCGCTGGCAGTGGGTGGTGCAGCCCACCGGGCGCTACGTGCTCACGCCCTTCGTCAAGCCCACGGCGGCAGGCTTCTCTCAGCGCCAGCCTTTTAGCCTGGGCGTGCTCACGGGTTTTTCCTGGGATATCCGCTAGCCCGCGCAGGCGGCCGGTGGCTGCTCTCTGCGTGATGCGCCTTGCTTTTTCACTGCTTTTTTCTTTTTTATGATGACTCGCTATTTGATTTTACTTGGTATGGCCGGGCTGCTGCTCACGGCCGGCTGCCGCAAGGATGACGTGATAGCCTGCGCACCCAAGAGTCCGCCAACACCACCAGTTCTACCTATTCCGCCTACTCCCCCTACGCCTACTCCCCCTACCTCAAACCTGTCGCTGGCCCAGTTTACTCAGCACAACGGCGTGCCGACGCAGACCTTTTCGCTGCTGCTCGACCGTGACCAAACCATTACGACCAGCGCCGGGGCCAGCATCAGTTTTCCGGGGCGCAGCTTTAAGGTGGTTTACAAGGACTCTCTGGCCTTAGGAGCCGGCCAGGTGCGGGTGCGCGAAATCTACTCGGTAGCCGATATGCTACTCACGAACATGCCCACTACCCAACCACACCAGGGCAACCTGCTGGTATCGGGCGGCGAGTTTAGTATTCAGGTACGCAGCAGCGGTATCCGCCTGCGGCTGCTGGCGGGCAGCACCCTGGAGGTGAAGTCGCCCGTACCCGCTGAGCAGGATACCACGCGGCAGTACGTGTGGAAGCAACTGGCTACCCGCCCCGCCAGCGACACAGCCGGCTGGCAGCTCGCCAGCGCCCAACGGGTGCAAAGCCTACCCGGTTTGTACCGCGCCCTGCTGCCGCTGGATTCCATTAGCTGGTGGAATATCGACCAGCTGTGGCACGTCTACCGCGCCGCCAGCCCCGTGCCGGTGGTGGTCACTACCCCCGTCAACCCACTCACCGAAACCCGCGTGTTTTTGCGACCCTTGGGCTTCAATGGCTTACTGCGCCTGGTGCCCGCCGACGGCACCGGCACGCGCTGGACCTACCCCGTGCCCGCTGGCGCTCCGATGGTGGCCGTGGTCCTGCAGTCGGTGGCCGGGCAGCTGTACTACGGTACCCAGCAATTCACGGTGCAAAGCGGCGGCAACATTACCCCAACTCTCACGGCCGTAAGCGAGGCCGAGGCCGTGCGACTTATCCGGCAACTTTAGCTTTTGTCAACGTTTCACTTCATTTTGCAGCCATCCAATATGACCTCTTTTCGTACGCTGCGTAATCGCCTACCCACCCTGCTTGGTTTACTGGCTGTAGCCCTCTTACTAGCCGGCACGGCCCACCAGCCCGCCGCAGCCCAAACCATCTACGGGCTTGAATTCAGTTACGGGGCCAATGTGAACAGTTTGCTTTCGTTTACCGCGGCCGCTCCCGGCACCATCCTGACCAAAGTTCCGGTTACGGGCATCGCCAGCGGGCAAACCCTCGTGGGCATCGACTTTCGGCCCGCCACCGGGCAGCTCTATGCCCTAGGCTACGACGCCACGACCCAAACGGGCCAGCTGTACCTGGTCAACCCTACCACAGCCGTCGTTTCACCGGTGGGCACGGGCGCCCTGGCTCTACCATTGGGTACTGGCACTACTAGCACTACCGCTCCCCGCATTGGCTTCGACTTCGACCCCGTGGCTGACCAGGTACGCCTAACCAGCAGCGTCACGCAGGCCAGTCTGCGCCTGTCGCCCAGCACGGGCGGCCTGGTAGCTGCTGATGCCTCGTTAGCATATGCTGCCGGTGATGCTGGTTCGGGCACTACGCCGGGGGTAGGGACGGTGGCTTATACCAATTCTTACGCGGGCAGCCGCAGCACCCAGCTCTACGCCATGGATGAAACTACTAACCGCCTGCTGCAAGCCGAGCCGGGTAGTGGGGCGTTGCACACCGTGGGCACTATCATAGCAGGCACAACCTATGAGTATAATCCCAACAAAGACCTTGATTTTTACTACGACCCGGCTACGGCCACCAACATAGGCTACTTCACGTTCTCGGGCTATGACCCCGCCAGTGGCTATGCCGTTTTGTATCGGCTCGATATAGCCACGGGCCAGCGCGCCAATGCTGAGTGGATTGGCCCGGCCGGGGGCTACTACGAAGTGCGCGACATTGCCGTAGTGCCCGCCGGCGTGGTCACGGCCACACACGCCGCCGAGCTGGCCACCAATCTGGCGCTCTACCCTAACCCGCTGGCCAGCAATACCCAGTTACGCTTCGAGCTGCCGCGTGCGGCGCACGTGCAGCTAACCGTGACCGATGCCCTCGGCCGGACCATCGAGGTCCTTGATGCGGGGCAGTTGCCGGCCGGCGCGCAAGCCATTACCTGGCAGCGCCGGCAGCAAGCAGCGGGTGTCTACTTCTTTCAGCTGCGCTTTGATGGCCAACCGGCCGGCACGCGCCGCGGCGTCTTGGCTGACTAATTTACCGCATCCCCTTAAAAAAGGCCTCCGCGCAAACGTGGAGGCCTTTCTTGGTAACGAGGGGGGTAGGGCGAGGCTAATATGCCCGCGCAAACCAAGCGCGGCGCGAGCTGGGCCGGCCGGTCACGATACAGACGCCGTCCTCATCGGCTTCGTTGAGGGGCAGGCAGCGCACGGTGGCTTTGGTTTCGTCCTTGATGCGGTCCTCGGTTTCGGAAGTGCCGTCGTAGTGGGCTACCACGAAGCCGCCTTTGGTGTCGAGCACCTCCTTGAACTCGTCGTAGGTTTCGACGCGGGTGGTGTGCGCCTGCTGGTAGGCCTTGGCCCGCTCGTATATAGTTAATTGAATGTCATTCAGTAGCTTATCCACGCTGTCCACTACGTCGGCCAGGGGTAGCTGGAGCTTCTGCTTGGTGTCGCGGCGGGCGGCTTCGACGGTGCCGGCGTCGAGGTCGCGGGCGCCGATGGCCAGGCGCACGGGCACGCCTTTCATCTCCCACTCGGCAAACTTGAAGCCCGGCCGCTCGGTGTCGCGGGCGTCCACCTTCACCGAAATGCCGCGGGCCACGAGGCCCTGCTGAATGGGCCGGATGCGCTCGAGCAGCGCGTCGAGTTCGCCGGTCTTGTAAATCGGAATGATGACCACCTGGATGGGCGCCAGCTTGGGGGGTAGCACCAGGCCTTCGTCGTCGGAGTGAGCCATGATGAGCGCGCCCATCAGGCGGGTACTCACGCCCCAGCTCGTGCCCCACACGTGCTCCAGGCCGCCTTCTTTGGTCTGGAACTGCACGTCGAAGGCCTTGGCAAAGTTCTGGCCCAGGAAGTGGCTGGTGCCGGCTTGCAGGGCCTTGCCATCCTGCATCAGGGCCTCGATGCAGTAGGTGTCCTCGGCCCCGGCGAAGCGCTCATTGGGGGTCTTCACGCCTTTTACCACGGGTAGGGCAATGTGCTCTTCGGCAAACTCGGCGTACACGTCGAGCATCTGGCGGGTTTCGGCCACGGCCTCGGTGGCGGTGGCGTGGGCGGTGTGGCCTTCCTGCCATAAAAACTCGGCGGTGCGCAGAAACATCCGGGTTTTCATTTCCCAACGCACCACGTTGGCCCACTGGTTGATGAGCAGCGGCAAGTCGCGGTAGCTCTGCACCCAGTTTTTGTAGGTGCTCCAAATGATGGCCTCCGAGGTGGGGCGCACGATGAGCTCTTCTTCAAGCTTGGCATTGGGGTCCACGCGCAGCTTGCCGGGGCGGTCGGGGTCGCTCTGGAGGCGGTAGTGGGTCACCACGGCGCACTCCTTAGCGAAGCCTTCGGCGTTCTTTTCTTCGGCCTCAAACAGGCTCTTGGGCACAAACAGCGGGAAGTAGGCATTCTCGTGCCCCGTGCGCTTAAACATGTCGTCGAGCTGGCGCTGCATTTTCTCCCAAATGGCGTAGCCATAGGGCTTAATGACCATGCAGCCGCGCACGGCGGAGTTTTCGGCGAGGCCGGCCCGCTTGACCAACTCGTTGTACCAGGCCGAATAATCTTCCTGGCGGGTAGGCAACTTTTTGCTCATAATGGCATCTAAAAACCAGTCGGTCGGCGCTATTCAGCAGCCGGTCGGGGCTGGTATAAGTTTTGTGTCAGTAACTTTATTAAAAGGGCACCGTTTTGGGGCGAAATTACGTTATAGTAACGTGCGCCAACGCGGAGGGTCTTAGGTTGAGCCGTTCTTTTTGGGCCGGGCCACGGGGCCCGGACTTCACATAGCCTCCACTGCCACGCATTTACTTTACTAACCCACTCAGCAGCTCGCTGATTTCTCACCTTTTTCAGTCATGAAAAACCTGCTCACTGCCACGTTGCCGGCTTTGGCGCTGCTCGCTCTGGGCGGGTGCGCCAGCACTGGGGCGCTGACGACCTCCACGGAGACCGACGGCGTTTATTATTCTTCTAAAGACCGCACCACTACCGTAGGCTCGCCGGCCGGCGTGTACAGCGGCACTGGTACGTACGGCGCAAACAACAGCGGTACTATTCCCGCCAAGGCGCTCGACGATACTACCCCTGTTGCTGCGGCCACCACCGAAGATGCGAACCCCGACTACCAGGGTGGCACCGCTGCGCAGGCTGCCCCAGGCAGTGACTATTACAACAACAGCTATTCGTCTTACAGCACCAGTGGCTTTGGGCAGCCTTACACCGGACCAGGGGTAAGCTCCTTCAACTACTCGCCGAGCGCCAACTACTCGGTGTCGCCCTCCTACTACGGCTCGCCCTACGGCTACGCCAGCGCGTTTGGCTACGGCTACTCTCCCTACGGCATGGGTGGCTTTGGCTCCCCCTATGGTGGCTACGGGGGCTTTTATGACCCTTTCTACTCATCGTTCTACTCTCCTTTTGGCTACGGCTCAGGGCTGAGCATTGGGTTTGGCTACGGCTTTGGTGGGTTCGGC
>CAZZWL010000019.1:0-52967 GCA_964657755.1 uncultured Rhodanobacter sp. | reverse complement strand
TACGTGCGTAGGGCCGGCTTTAGCGTTTATGAGGGGGTAGGAAAATTATTCCTACCTACTATTGCTTCTGAATGCGCAGTGTTTTAGTGCTGCCATCGGGCAGCGTAATGCGCGCCATATATAGGCCGCTACGCAGGTTGCTTAGGTCGTTAAGCGTGAGGCTGGCATTCTGCACGGCCAGGCTTTGCTGGCGTACTACACGGCCGGTCATGTCCAGCAGTTGCACTTGTGCTAAACCGTTGATGCCAATAGTGCTGGCATCAAGGTTAAAATCAACTTTATCAGCAAACGGATTAGGATAGGCCGACAATGCGGATACAGCTACAGTACCGTCGAAGGCTACTACGCGAACCGGCGAGAACGTTCCTTCCCCGGTAATATCAAGCTGGCGCAGGCGATAATAACGCGTTCCCACTTTACCATTCTCAGAATCCGTGTAAGAATACGCAAGGTTTTGCGAGCTATTAGGGCTCTTGCTGGCGATAAAAGCCAGCTTGCGGAACGTAGTACCATCGGTTGATACCTGCACCTCAAAACCTGCGTTATTCTGCTCAATGGCGGTAGTCCAAGCAAGTAACGCGTTTTGGCCGCTCCGTGTAGCCGTGAAAGCCGTTAGGCTAACTGGCAGTGGATTCGTTTTGTCACCAAGCGTCAGATAAGAAGTAGAAAGGCTGGGTACAGTGAGGCGTGTAACTGTCTTCGCTACCATATCAAGGACTCCACCGAGCGGGGTATAGGGGGAGCCATTTACTTCCGAACGGAACATTGCCAAGTTGCTCTCTTGAATACCGTTGAGCTCATCAGCGGAATTCAAATAATGAAGTACAATGTTTATAGTAGAACCAGCAGTAACTGCTGAACGGCTATCATCGTCACCTATTATCTTAAAATATCGTTTAATGGGTACGGCAGTAGATGATACTGGTCCACTGAGTGGGTCACCCAGCACTCGATAGACAAACAGGTTACCGGGTGTATGATTAGCAGTGAGGTCTAATCCAATATTACCAAACTTATTGAATGTTGTTCCTGCTGTAAGGATACGGTCAGCGCGAGTTACTCCTTTTATATAGGAAACGTTAGTCTCAGCTTCCCCAGGTAGCAGACTGATTATGGAGCTAGACACTAAGCTAATATACGAGTTACCCGTAGTATCAAACACGGTCGTTACAGTTCCTGAACTCACATCCTGAGCCGCAGATTGTATAATTACGCCGTTTGTTGCAGAAGCTGGCCGGAAAGCAATAATATTTGAGGGTATCAGAGTATTAATAACTGACTTTACCCCCGAGCCAGCAATTATAATATCTGAGACGAGCAATTGTCCCGTTATAACTTGATTAGCACCAGCAAATATGATAGTAGAATTCTGCGCAGAATTGGTTGCGCCCGTCACGTTTGTTATATTACCTGAAAGCCCTCCACCCGGCTGGGTCAAGTTGCCATAAACAGATAAGGTTGCAATATTAATAACCAGCTGAGCTGCCGTAGAACCACTATTGCCTTGCAAGGTCAGATTATTGACGGCATAATTATAGAGCTGGTCGTTCAGAATAGGGTAGACAATCGAAGAATTAGTTTTAGCTGGAATAATGGCATTTGACGTCGCATTAGGTACGCCGTTGCTCCAGTTTGCCGTATTGGTCCATTCAGTATCGCTAGTTAGGACCGTTGCATTTGCGCCACGCGCTACTCCCTGCCAGGTAGTTGTGCCACCGGGAGGGGTAGTTGGAGGTGGGGTGATATAAAAATTAGCGTAGAAATAATCACCACTGCTTAAATCACTGAACGTGCGTGAGGAAGAGTTACGAGTAACATCTACCTGAAAGCGCACATCTAGTACATAGGTGCCACCGCTAGTGAGGCCCGTAAGTAAGTTGATGTTGGTAGTAGCATTACCAGTAAAGATGCTTCCGCTTGACGCTCCCGTTTGCGAGGAGCCTAAAGTCGCATTTGTGTAGGCTGGTTTTTGAGCGTCTGCCGTACCTGTTAGATATACGCGATACTGCAAACGAGTAGCCGACACATTCGTCACGCTAGACCCTATTATACCCTGCTGGGCGGCAGATGTAATAGTTAATACGCTATTACCATTCAAGTCATACGTACCAAGTTGGGGAACTGTAATCGTGTTATCGCTTGACTGACCCAGGGGAGTAGGATTACTATATAATCCATTATTATCCGAACCGGTGAAGTTCTGCCCAGCTTGAGTTGCTTGGCTCGTAGGTTGAGTGGTTAACGTAATCGCATCGTCAGTAATAGTCGCCGCTTGGGCTAGCACTTCATGAGATGTTACTAAACTCAAAAGTACCAATAATGAGAAAACGAAATTTTGCCAGGTAAGCCAATTTCGGCTTACCTGTCGAGAAAAAGTAAGAGTTTGCATGGGCAAGAAAAAAGGAGTTTAATAAGAAGGTGTTATGTTAATGACGCGGTCATTTGGCGCCTTGTACGCAAGCAGTAAGGTTCAGTTATAGATTTTTAAAAAAAATTTAAATTGAAAAAGTCTATAAAATCCCTGCAAATAGTGCAATTATTTATTTGGGTGATGAAAAAGCTAAAATCATGCCTAAAGCCTACTTACGCTGCTAGCAAACGAAAAACCGATAGCAAATTTAGACTGACGTAGTATGAGTATATTTATTTTTATTTAATTGGCCAATTTATTAGCAAAGTTAAAACGCATAGCATTTATTTCACATGGTAATTTTTGGTAATTTTTGAGTAGGCTGGCTGACTTAGGGCTGCTTTTGCTCTTACTCTCCCCTTTCTTTGTGGGTTCAACCACCTGACTTATGGAGTTACTTAAACATTTTATCGACCTAGTATTGCACCTTGACAAGACGCTCGTGAATGTGGTGCACGACTACGGTAACCTGACGTATCTCATCCTGTTCCTGATAATTTTCACCGAAACCGGGGTAATCGTGCTTCCCTTTCTGCCGGGCGATTCCTTGCTTTTTGTGGCGGGCACACTGGCGGCGCTACCCAACCCAGAGAATGGCCAGCCACTGCTCCAGATAGCTTACCTGATTCCGCTCTTAATAGCGGCCGCTTTTATCGGGGATAACCTCAACTACACGATTGGCGACTACTTAGGACCGCGCGTGTTCCGGGAGGACTTCCGATTCTTGAAGCGTAAATATCTGGAACAGACGCAGGCATTTTATGCGAAGCATGGGGGCAAGACCATTATTATGGCCCGCTTCGTTCCGATTGTCCGCACGTTTGCGCCTTTTGTGGCGGGGGTAGGCACGATGACTTACCGCTACTTTGCTTCGTACAGTATTGCGGGCGCCACTTTGTGGGTAGTATCGCTTACACTAGCAGGCTACTTCCTGGGTTCTTTTCCGTGGGTTAAGAATAACTTCACCTTCGTGATTTACGGCATCGTTTTGTTTTCAATATTGCCTCCGTTGTGGCAGTTTTTGAGCAGCAAGCTATGGCATAGCCCAAGCGCCTGAGCTGTCGCGGGACAGCTAATCAGCTAGTTGCTAACGCCCTACTACTTACCATGCGCATATTCGGTCTTTTAGGGCGCTCGCTCGCGCACTCGTTTTCTAAGCGCTACTTCAGTCGAAAGTTTGACCTGCTGGGCCTGGCTGATTGCCGCTACGAATTATTTGAGCTGACCGAGGCCAGCGAATTGCCGGAACTGCTGGCACGCTACCCCGACCTGGCTGGCCTGAACGTGACCATTCCCTACAAGGAGCAGCTATGGCCCTACCTCACTGAGGTGGCGCCCTCGGCTAGGCTGGTAGGGGCTGTCAATGTGATTGAGCTGCGGGCCGATGGCAGCTTGGTGGGCCACAACACCGACTATGTGGGCTGTCGGGAGTCGCTGCGGCATTTTTATCCGCATCGGGGGGGGGTAGCGCGGGCGCTGGTATTGGGCACTGGTGGTGCGGCCAAAGCCGTAGGCGTGGCATTGCAGGAGTTGGCTATTGATTACCAGATAGTATCGCGCCAGCCAGGAGCGGGGCACCTCACGTATGAGGAACTGACTCCAACTATGCTGGCGGCTTATTCACTTCTTATCAATACTACTCCGCTGGGTACTTACCCGAAGGTGGAGGACTGCCCGCCCCTCCCCTACGCCGCGCTCACGAGCCAACACTACCTGTTCGACCTCATCTATAACCCGAGCGAAACACTGTTTTTGCGACGTGGCCGCCTGGCGGGCGCGCAGATTAAAAACGGGCTCGAAATGCTGGAGCTGCAAGCTGAAGCCGCCTGGGTCATCTGGAACCAGTTGTAGCAAAGCCTAGTAAAAAGAAGGGGGTAGGAACTGGGCTATCTTAGCCAGCTCCTACCCCCTGTTTACTTCAGGAAGGCACTTTTGCGCAACTCGCTACTTGGCGGCTAGCTTGCTGGCTATCTCGGCGGTGTGGCGACCCTGGAAGCGGGCGCCTTCCAGCTCGTTGGCGCTGGGCTGGCGCTCACCCTTGCCGCCAGCTACGGTGCTGGCGCCGTAGGGCGTGCCACCGGTTACTTCTTCGTGGCCCATCTGCCCCTGCCAAGCGTAGGGTAGCCCCACAATGACGAAGCCGTGGTGCAACAGCTCGGTGTGGAAGTTGCGGATAGTTTCTTCCTGGCCCCCATGCTGGGTGGCCGTGCTCACGAAAGCGCCGCCCACCTTGCCTACCAGGGCACCCTTGGCCCAGAGGCCGCCGGTGCTGTCCATGAAGGCCTGCATCTGGCCGCAGAGGTTGCCATAGCGCGTGGGCGTGCCAAAGATGATGGCATCGTAATCAGCCAGCTCCGTAGGGGTAGCGATGGGCAGGTGCGCAAAGGCCTGCTGCGCGCCGGTGGCCCCAGTCTGGTCCAGGATTTCTTTGGATAGGGTTTCGGGTATCCGCTTAACGACGACTTCATTGCCCGCTACTTCGCGAGCGCCTTCCGCAATGGCTTCCGCGAGCTTCCAGACGTGGCCATAGGTCGAATAAAAGAGAATGAGGGTTTTCATGGGTACGTGAAAAAGAGTGAAAATAAAAGCTAAGGTTAGGAAGAGTATGCGAAGTCAGCAAAAAAATGTACATACATTAAATGTTAGTACATTGTTTTGCACGGAGAATTTATCATGAACAACTTCCTATTTATCAATAACTTACTAATACTTATCGAAAAATTGTCAGGTACGCTGCAACGAGCTTTACGCATCTGGCTTCTTAAAGGCGTGTGAGAAGCACCTTAGTGGCAACATATCTTTCGGAGGCAGTTAGCAGCGCGTATGTTGAAAGCATTTTATTCCGGCGCGGGCCGGTCCCGTTTATGAGTGCCGCTGCCTGGCCCGCGATGGCCCCTGGCACCACTAATCCTGCAAGCAACAGCCTTACCGTGAGCCGCTCAGGTCCCCCTACCCCCCCGAGCGAGGCCGAACTGATAGATGGCTGCCTACTAGGCCGGCAACTGGCCCAGAAGCAGTTGTATGAGCGGTACTCGGCCCGCATGATGGCCGTGTGCCTGCGCTATGCCCAAACCACCTTTGAAGCGGAGGATATCTTGCAGGAAGGATTCCTGACGGTATTTCGGACGCTGGCTAGTTTTCGGCGCGAGTGCCCACTGGAGTTCTGGATTCGGCGCATTATGATAAATGCGGCCCTGCGCCAGCACCGGCGCAATGCTCCACTGGTGGCCGTGAGCGACGGCGACTACCCCGAAACATTAGCCAGTGAAGAGTTTACTTTCAGCAATTATGCCTATGGTGAGCTGCTCAACGTAGTGCAGGAGTTGGCTCCGCGCTACCGCCTGGTTTTTAACTTATACGCTATCGAAGGCTACACGCACAGAGAGATTGGCGAAATGCTGGAGATTTCGGAAGGCACCAGCAAATCGCAGTATTCCCGCGCCCGCGTGGTGCTTCAGACCAAGCTTGCCCGCCTTCAACCACCCACTACTTAATTAGCTACCAACACATTATGAACCCATCGACCCCGCCCAAGGGTAGTCTGGAAGACCTGTTTCGCCACCACTTGCTGGAAAGTGAGGCGGCCGCGGTGCCCCCGCGCCCACAGGTGTGGGAGCAACTAGACAACAGCTTACTGCTGGCTCAGAATGAACAGTATCGGCGGCGCCTGCGAGTGCACCGCTGGGCCATCGCGGCTAGTTTACTGCTGGCCTCGCTGGCGGGCGGCGGCTGGTGGCACAGCCAGCAGCCGTCGCCATCGCTTGCAACAACAACTGCTACCAAGGGGCAGCCTGCTGCGCTACCGGGCTTGGCTACGGCGCGCCGCGCTGTGGCTACGCCGGGGCTGGCTGCTATGCCCACGGCCGGAGCTGCCAGCCGCGCCAATCACCCTAATACCCTTACTCCATCAGCTATCGACCAAACTACTACTCTTCGGGCCGTGGCCCACCCAACCAATTCGTACGCTACTACCGGGCGGGCAACTACCCCTGGCTTAACCCGAGCAGCATCCCGACAAGCAACTGGCTCACAAGCTTCTACTGCCTTAGTAGCTTGGCAGCGCCAGCAAACTACTGCTGGCACGCCAACCAGCCAGCCAACCCTGGCGCTGGCGGCCGCTGTGCGCACGCCAGCGGCGGGGACCACTACTTCGGCTACGCCGGGGGCCAGTGGGAGCGGGCGGGAAGCCCTACCCCTTCCCAACCGCGCGGAGCCCGGTGCTACGCAGTTGGCGATTGCATCACCGACTGCCGGGCAAACGGGTGAAATCGGCCGGGTAGGGACCACAGTATTTGCCAGCGCCAGCGCGGCCGACCCTACAAACAATCAACTGCCTACCAATAGCTTGGCTATGCACCAGGCTAGCCTGAACGCACCGGGTGCCGCGGGGTTACCCACCAGCCTGAGCCCGGTTGACGTGACGATGCCGCCCGTGGAACTGGCGCGGCATTGGCAATTTGGCTTGTCATACGCGGCCAGTGCTTACCAGCCAAACATTGATTTTACCAAGCCGGCTGCTACGTATAATGCGGCGTTGGGGGTGAACTCGGCCAGCATTACGAATACAGCGGCAGCCGAGTACCGCAACAACCTGCGCGCTGGCCTGGGCCAACGCTTGGGAGTATGGGCCAGTCGCCGCCTGGGTGGCAGCCGCTGGCGCCTGCGCACCGGGCTAGAGCTGGCTCAGAACACGGCCACTTCCGCTACTTCGGTGTCCTTTGTGGGCGAGCAGGTGGCCGACCTGACTTACGCGCAAGCCATGCAGGCCCACTTACAGCGCACCTCGTACCGCTACCGTTCGGTGAGCGCGGCGGCCGAAATGCACTACAGCAACCCGCTCAAAACGGGCTTCTCGCTCTACGGCCGGGTAGGGGCACTGTTCACGGCTTTGCTTAATGCCCGCAGCGACGTGGACGGCACGCCCGAAGCGACGCGTACTTATACCTTACTATCCTCCAGCTCGCCTTATCGCCACCTCACTACCTCACTGCGCGGCGGCGGCGGCATCCAGTACCGGCCGGTGGGCCATCAGTGGGCCCTCAACCTAGGGCCAATGGCTGAGTTTGGGATACTGAGCCTCAACGCGGACCCAAGCCAGGATTTCTGGCACCAGCAGCGGCCCTACAGCTTTGGGCTGGAGGCTGGGTTGGAGCTGGGCCGGCCGCTTAGAATACAGTAGCCTACCGGCTGCTGACCCGACTACCTCGCCACTCGCCATTCTTTCCACAACAAGCTTATGGCCTTCCTATTACGCATCTTGTTAGTAGTGGTGGCCGGCTTTTGCCTGGCAGGCACGCGCCTGGTTATGCAGCGCCACCTGCGCCTGAAAACCGCTAAATTGGCGCCGGTGAATGCCGTGGTGGGCGACGCGAGCTACGTGGCTCGTTTCGGCGAGGCCCCCACGGCGGCTACCCCCGATTTTGTGCGCATCCAGACGCACCTGGCTTATGCCGAGCAGCAGTTGCGCCAGCGTACGCCGGCGGGGTTGCCGGTGGCCCAGCGTCAGCGCCGGGCGCAACTGCTCAATTTGCTGCATCGCTACTGGCAGGCGGGCGTATTTCCGCGCAACGAGGCGCCCGATGGCCGGCGCCATCCGTGCTTTATCGATGGCGCGGGGCGCATTTGCGCGGTCGGCTACCTGGTGGAGCAGACGGCCGGCCGGGCCGCCGCCGAGCGTATCAATCAGCGCTTTCAGTACCACGACATTGCCCAGATGCACGACGTGGCCCTCAGCCGCTGGGTGGGGGGTAGTGGACTGAGCGTGGCCGACTGCGCGCTCATTCAGCCAACGTATAACTATCAGCAGCCCGAAACGCTGACCAATAACTACGCAACGTCTTCGGCGCTGTTGGGCGGGGCCAACCTGGCAGCCATCGCGCTCAACCGCTCGGCGGCCGGCCAGCAAACGGGCCGCTGGCTGCCGCTGCTGACGATGGCTACCGGCGCCACGCAGACCATTGTGGGCATGGGCAATTTTCCTGACGAGGACAAGTATTACAACACCTCCTCAGACGCGCGCCGCTACGTTTCCATCGCCAACGTGGGGGTAGGCACGGCCACGCTGCTGTTCGGCACCTGGAGCCTGCTGCACCGTAGCGGCACCGCCAGCAGCCAGTTGCCCCGCACCAGCTGGAACGTGGGGCCATCGCCCGTGGGCGGCGGGCAGCTAAGCCGCACCGATGCTATGTCTGTTTATTTCTCCAGGAGATTTTAACCGCCCCTACTCATGCGCAAACTTCGCACAAGCGCGCTCGTCACAGTATTGCTTCTGCCGCTGCTAGCTTCTCAGTGCCAGGAACAGCCTACGCCAGAATGCCAGGGCCGTAGCATTCAGACAATAATCGACGAGCTGAAAGCCAAGCCCAAGGCTAATCCGGCAGCTGAAGTGTGGGCGTATACCTACCAGAATCAGAAGGTATACCGCGTAACGGCTGACTGCTGTGACCAGTACGAAACGCTCTATGATGCGTGCCTGAACGTGCTTTGTGCCCCCAGTGGCGGCTTCGGTGGCGGCGGTGACGGGCGCTGCCCACAATTTTATCAGGACGCAACCGACAAACAGCTCGTGTGGCGCGACCCACGCTAGGCCCTACCCCCCTCCTTTTTCCGGAAGCGCAGAAACCTCGGCGGCGGGTTTGAGGTTAGGAAGATTGGCCTTCTTACGGTCGCTTCCGCATGTCCACGTACCAGCTTACTTCTGATTTTCAGCCCACCGGCGACCAGCCGCGCGCCATTGCCGAGCTGGTGAAAGGCGTGAACGGTGGCGAGCCGGCCCAGGTGCTGCTCGGGGCCACCGGCACCGGCAAAACCTTCACGATGGCCAACGTGATTGCCGAAACTGGCAAGCCAGCCCTCGTGATGTGCCACAACAAGACGCTGGCCGCCCAGCTCTATGGCGAGTTCAAGGCGTTTTTCCCGC
The DNA here is from genome assembly GCA_964657755.1 of uncultured Rhodanobacter sp. Classification (GTDB taxonomy): domain Bacteria; phylum Bacteroidota; class Bacteroidia; order Cytophagales; family Hymenobacteraceae; genus Hymenobacter. The sequence goes on along the minus strand of CAZZWL010000019.1, from coordinate 43,638 downwards.
ACAATGCCGTCGAGTACTACATCAGCTACTACGACTACTACCAGCCTGAGGCCTACATTGCCAGCTCCGACGTCTTCATTGAGAAGGACTTAGCCATCAATGAGGAGATTGAGAAGCTGCGGCTGCACTGCACCAGCACGCTGCTGAGCGGCCGGCGCGACGTGGTAGTAATTGCCTCCGTGTCGTGCATCTACGGCATCGGCAACCCCGAGGAGTTCAGCAAAAACGTCATTTTCCTGGCGCCGGGCCACCGCTATTCGCGTAATAACCTGCTCTACCAGTTCGTGCAGATTCTGTATTCGCGCACGGAAGTCGAGTTCAAGCGCGGCTCGTTTCGGGTGAAGGGCGACACGGTGGACGTGTTTCCGGCCTACGCCGACTACGCGTATCGCATTTATTTCTTTGGCGATGAGATTGAGGCGATTCAGAAAATCGACCCGGTGAGCGGCAAAAAGCTGAGCGACGAGAAGAATATGACCCTCTACCCCGCCAACCTCTTCGTGACGGGTAAGGAGACGCTGAATACCGCCATCCACGAGATTCAGGATGATATGGTGCAGCAGCACAAGTACTTCGAGAAGGAAGGCCGCGACGTGGAGGCGCGCCGCATTCAGGAGCGCACCGAGTTTGACCTGGAGATGATACGCGAGCTGGGCTACTGCTCGGGCATCGAGAACTACTCGCGCTACTTCGACCGGCGCACGCCGGGCTCGCGGCCGTTCTGCCTGCTCGACTACTTCCCCGACGACTACCTGCTGGTGGTGGACGAGAGCCACGCCACGATTCCGCAAATCCGGGCCATGTGGGGCGGCGACCGCTCGCGCAAGACCGCGCTCATTGAGTACGGCTTCCGCCTACCCTCCGCTTTTGACAATAGGCCGCTCACCTTCAATGAGTTCGAGAGCATGTACCGGCAGGCCGTGTACGTATCGGCCACGCCCGCCGACTACGAGCTGACCCAGGCCAACGGCGTGGTGGTGGAGCAGATTATCCGCCCCACCGGCCTGCTCGACCCCGTCATTGACCTGCGCCCGAGCATCAACCAGGTCGATGACCTGCTCGATGAGGTGGACGAGCGGGTGAAGGCCGGCGACCGCGTGCTGGTGACCACGCTCACCAAGCGCATGGCCGAGGAGCTGAGCAAGTACATGGACCGCCTGGGCATCAAGGTCGAGTACATTCACTCGGACGTGAAGACGCTGGACCGGGTGGAGATTTTGCGGCGGCTGCGGCTGGGCGAGGTCGACGTGCTCATCGGCGTGAACCTGCTGCGCGAAGGCCTCGACTTGCCCGAAGTGAGCCTGGTCGCTATTCTGGATGCCGATAAGGAAGGCTTCCTGCGCGACCAGCGCTCGCTCATTCAGACAATGGGTAGGGCGGCGCGGAATGAGAATGGCAAGGTTATTCTCTACGCCGACCGCATGACGGGCTCGATGCAGCGCGCCATTGACGAAACCAACCGCCGCCGCGCCACCCAGCAGGCCTACAACGAGGAGCACGGTATCACGCCGCGCACCGTGCGCAAGAGCCACGCCCAGATTCTGGGCCAAACCGACCTGGCCGACTACCGCACCGTGGAAGCGCAGGCCCCGGCCGGCGCCTACGCCGAAGGCGGCGCTATCCTGGCCCTGGCCGCCGAGCCGGTTATTGCCATGATGAACCGCACCGAGCTCGAAAAGCTCATCAAAGCCACTGAAAAGCAGATGGAAGCCGCCGCCAAGGACCTGGACTTCCTCACGGCCGCTAAGCTGCGCGACGAGCTGGGCGGCCTCAAGCAGGCATTGAAGGGCAAGCGGGATTAAAAGAGGGGGTAGGCTATATTTGGGCCTACCCCCTCTTTTTCGTTATGCGTAAGCTCTCTTTGCTTTTGTTAAGTACGCTGCTAACCTATCGGCCGCTGGCGGCCACGGCGCAGCAGTCAGCCAAGCCTGTTTATATGCAGATTTTTTACGAGGGTAGCAACTGGCTGGCTGGGCGCGAAGTACTGCACTACAGCCCGGCTTTTCGGGGCAAAACGGGTGAGCTGGTGCGGGAAGATTCTACGAGGGCCATGTCGCCGGGAGCACCAATTTTCGATGGTCCCACCACCGTCACCAGCGGTTCTATGACCGTTACAACCGCAAAGGGCACCTTTGTGCGGGGCACTGATGGCAAGATGCGGCTCCAGACCGATGCCGACATTCAAAAAGAGCGAGCCGAAGACAATGCCCAAATGAATCGAGGGCTGAACTTGCTGGCGACCCGCGCCACGCTCGCCCGCACCACCTTAACCAACGCGCTGAATACCGTCGCCGCCGATGGCTGGGAAGTAGTCCAAATGACTTCCTGGGGCGCGCAGGGCGGCCTGGTATACCTGCTCCGCCGGCGCTAGCTCAGCTCAAAAACCGACTCTGCAAGGCAGCGGTAGGCAGCAGACAGCTTTCCTGCCGGCCAAACCAGCGGTAGCGGTGCCGCGCCACGTAGCGGTACAACGCATCGCGCCAAGCCCGCGGCAGCAGGCTACCCACGGCGGCCAGTCGCCAGGGCCAGCCCAGCTCGGCGGCAATGCGCAGCACCGCCGCCGAGTGCGAGTAAATCTGCCCGCCGCTTACCAATATCACGGAATCGGGGTCGTGGCCAGCAGTGAGGGGGGGTAGGCCACGGGCCGCCAGCAGGGCCTGGCCGGCCTCACTTTGCCATGCTGCGAACCGGAAGCGCCCGGCGGGGTCGCGCCGGATAATAAACTGCACGAGGCCATTGCAGAGGTTGCAAACGCCATCGAACAGTACGACGGCGGGCGGGGGGGTAGGCGCGGAGTTGGGCACGCTAGCTCTCCTTTTTCACCACGCTGACGGTGCCATCGTGCTCCAGGCGCACGGTTTTGGTCTGGCTAAGGTCATCGAGGTTGGCCGCGCCGCGCACGGCTGCGCGCATGGCCTGCTCGGAGAGGCTGGCGCGCCGTAGCTCGCGGTAGTCAATGGTAGCACCCTCTGCCAATATGGATGGCTCACCCTTTAGCCAGCGGCCCAGAGGAGGAAAGAAATACGTGGCGTACGCCAGCAGCCGGTGCAGTAGCACCAGCGTGACGGCCGCCGCGATGATGACGCCAAACGGCGAGTCGCCCGCGATGGCCCGGCTCAGAATAGCGCCGAGCATAAACTTCACTACCGTCTCAAGCCCGCCGTTGCTGGCAAACGTGCGGCGGCCCGACACGCGTAGCAGCAGGATGGCAATGAGGAAAACTACCCCCGTGCGCCAGCATATCTGGCTCGTGGTCAGGGTAGCGGCCGTAGCGTGCAGCCCCAGTAAATCAACCAGAAAATCAGTCATTGGGGCCGGCGTGAGGCAACTTAGTGAGCCTAGCTATACGGCAGGCCGGACAATCTGGCTACCCCTGCCTACCCCCTTGCCAGGCCCCGGCTTACTCAACTTGCTTGCGGGCACGCTTGGCGGCGGTAGTGTTGTCTACGGCGTGCTGGCCCGCTTTGGAACCCGCCAGCTTTTTGGCGTTGGTGGCTTTTTTTTCGGCGGCCGTCAGCTTATCCCAGGCCTGGGTGGGCAGGTAGCGGGCGGTGCCGGCGGCCCGCCGGGCAGGCTTGTTATCGGCCGTTTTCCAGTCCTGCGCAGTCCATTTTTGCAGGTCCTGCTGCTTGGAGTTGGGATGGCGCTGCAAGTAGCCACCACCCGCCTTTTGGTAGGCCAGGGTGAGCAGCTGCGACTTGCGCGCACTCCAGGTGCCAGGCTCGCCACCCTTCGCCGCGTCGCGGATGGCGGTTTTGAGGCGCTCGCGCAGGGCGGGGTCGGAATAAGTATTTTCAGCGGTGCGGCGGCGCGCAGCAGGCCGCGTTTTAGTGCGTTTGCGAGCCGGGGTGTTACTGGCGTCGTCGGGGGCAATCGTTTTCATCAGGGGGCCAGAAATGTAAAACGATTGAACTACGCGTTCCTGGCGCCGAGGTTGCACGCGAACAGCAAAATCTTATATTAGCTGTTTAATGTTCATTATCAGATTGTTAAACAAAATAATCCTGCCGATTTTGAACCGCAGCAGCAGGGGCCCGGCAAGTGCCTGATTGTCGCCGGCAACCGCGAAACGGTCCGCCGCGCAAGGTGCGCGTAACTTGCCAGGGTACTTTTATTTTTTTATGTCTAGAGCAATACTCCGCGTTATTACGAGTGGTCTTTTAGCCTGCACGCTGGCTCTTTCGGCTTCGGCCCAGCGGGTGGGGGTAGTGCTGAGCGGCGGCGGGGCCAAGGGCCTGGCGCACGTGGGCGTGCTCAAGCAGCTGGAGGCCAACGGCATTCCCATCGACTACATCGTGGGCAATAGCATGGGGGCCGTGGTGGGGGCCATGTACGCCTCGGGGTATTCGCCGCGCGATATCGAGCAGATTGTGCTGTCCGAGGATTTTCAGAACTGGGCCACTGGTAAGGTACTGCCCGACAAGACGTTCAACTTTCTCACGGCCGAGCCATCGCCCTCGTCGCTGCGCCTGGGCCTGTCCATCGATTCGACTTTTCAGGCCCGCATCACCCCCAACCTCGTCAACGACCTCAACCTCAACTTTGCCCTGGCCAAGCTGCTGGCCCCGTCGGCAGCGGCAGCCAACTACGATTTCGACAAGCTGTTTGTGCCCTACCGCTGCCTCGCCACCGAGGTTTTTACGCGCAAGGAAGTGGTGCAGCAGTCGGGCCTGCTGGCCGATGCCGTGCGCAACTCGATGGCCTACCCCCTCGCCTTCCGGCCCATCCGCAACCTCGACGGGCGCTACTTATTTGACGGGGCAGTGCTGGATAATTTTCCGACCGATGTGATGCGTCAGGACTTCAAGCCCGACATTATTATTGGGGTGAACGTGGGCGATGTGGCGCTGCGAAAATACCCGTTTAAAACGGATGACGCGCTGCTGACGGGCACGCTGCTTTTCCTGGGTACGAGCGTGGCCGACACCAATAGCGTGGGGAAGAACGGCATTTATATCCAGCCCAACCTGGGCAACCTGGGCGCGGCCGATTTTGATAAAGTGCGCACCCTCATTGCCAAAGGCGACACGGCCACGCAGCTCAAGCTGGCCGAAATCCGGGCGCGCATTGGCCGCCGCGTCGATACGGTGGCGCTGCAGCGGCGGCGCCTGGCCTTTCAGCAGAGCGTGCCTACCCCCCGCTTCGTGAAGGTAGAGGTGAGTGGCCTGCGCCCCGACCAGAATGAGTACGCCACGAAGTTCTTTCGGCGCAATGGCTCGACCTACACCCTCGGCGACCTGGAGGAAGGCTATTATCGCCTGGCCTCGGACGACTATTTTCGGAATATCTACCCGCGCATTCGCTACGATGCGGCGCTCAAGGGCTACGTATTCAGCGTGGATGCGCAGCGCAACAACAACATTGCCACGGAGCTGGGCTTCACGCTGAGTACCCGGCCCATCGAGAGCCTGTACCTGGGCGTGGAGTTTCGCTACCTGCGGCAGCTGCTGTACTCGGTGGCGGCCAACGTGAGCGTGGGGCGCTTTTACAACGGGGCGCAGGCCACGTTTCGGCTCAATGCGCCGGGCCGCCTACCCTTCTACATCGCGCCCATCGTGACGTATAACCAGTGGGATTTTCAGCAAACCGGCGGCTTGCTGGGTCGCGACGTGCTCAACACGCAGGTGCAGCAGAAAGATACCAAGGTGGGCGCGCAGCTTGGGGTGTCGCCGCGCTACCGCTCGCGGCTGGTGCTCGACGTGGGCGCGTTTTATAACGTGGACAACTACGCCAACACGCGCGAGCTGCAATCGTCGGATATCCTCGACCGCACTTCTTTTAAGGGGGGCACGGTGGCGCTGCGCTTTGCCCGCAACTCGCTCAACCGCAAGCAGTACGCTACGGCCGGGCGCCGGGCCGTGGTATCGGTGCGCGCCGTATCGGGCACCGAAGTGTACGACCCCGGCACTACGTCCAGCTTCCGGGACCTGGGCGAGCGCTCGCGCAACCACCAGTGGCTGCAATTTCGGGGCACCTACGAGCGCTACTACGCGCTGAAAAAAGACAAGTCGGCCTGGGGCTACTTCGGCGAGCTCATGTTTAGTGGCCAGGGCACGTTCTTCAACTACCGCTCGACGCTGACGATGGCGCCGGTTTTTGCGCCCCTCCCCGACTCGCGCACGCTGTTTATGGCCAACTACCGCTCGTCGCGATTCGTGGCGGGCGGGCTGCGCTACTCGCAGCTGGTGCTGGGTAAGCTGGAGTGGCGCTCCGAGCTATTTGCCCACCTCAACCTCACCCCCATTACTGACAACGGGCAGGTGGCCGACCGCGGCACGGGCATCAGCCGGCCCTACCTCACGGCCGCGACCGGCCTCATCTTCACGACTCCCGTGGGCCCATTAGCCGTGCACGCCGAGTACTACGATGACCCCGACCACCGCTTTGGCGTGTATGGGCACCTGGGCTACATCCTGTTTCGCAGCCGCTCGCTGGAGTAGCCGCTCCTAGCCGGGCACCACAACCGGCGCGGGCTGCGGCCCGGTAGAGGGCGTGCCCACGTGGGGCCAGCCCTCCGCATCGTAGCTCACTTTGTCGAGGAGCAGCACGCGGCGCGAGTGGCCCTGCTCGTCGTTGAGGGCGTCGAAGGTGGGCTGGCGCCGGTCGATGGCGTGGTAGAGCAGCCAGTCCTGGCCGGCCGCGTCGGTGACGAGCGCATTGTGGCCGGGGGCCTGCCAGCGGGCATTTTCGGTGAGGATGGTACCATCGGTACCACTAGCCTGGGCCAGCGTTTGGTAGGGGCCAGCGGGCTGGCGCGCGCGGGCCACCAGCACGGCGTAGCGGGCAGCGGGCCCGCAGCAGTTGTCGCCCGAGTAAAAGAGGTAGTACCAGCCGGCGCGGTAGTGCACCCAGCTGCCCTCAATCAGGTGGCCGTAGGCGGCCTGCCCGGCGGGTAGCGGCGGCACCACCACCTCGGCCACGCTGCCCGGCGCGAAGCTCAGGCCATCGGCGGCCAGCTCGCGCACCCGCAGCGGGCCGAAGCCCGAGCCCCAGAACAGCAGCTGCCGGCCGACACCCGCTTCCACAAACCGCATGGGGTCAATATCCTGAAACCCTACCCCCCCCGCCAGCAGCGGCTGGCCACTATCCACGAAGGGGCCGGCCGGATGCTCGGCCACGGCCACGCCCAGGCACAGCGCGGCGGCCGGGTCGTTGGGCTGCGCCGAATAATACAGCAGGTAGCGGCCATCGGCGCGGCGGCTCACGTCGGGCGCCCAAAAGCGCTGGCTGGTGGCGGCCCAACTCGGCTTAGCGGGCAGGGCCTCGCCCAGGTGCTCCCACGCCACCAAATCGCGCGAGCGCGCCACCTGAAAATTGAGCACTACCCCCGCGCGCTTGGTTTGCGTGCCATAGGCGTAGTAGTAGCCGTCGGGCGCCAGCACGATGCTGGGGTCGGGAAAGTCAGCATCCAGCACGGGGTTTTGGTAGGTAGCCATCAGAGGGTAGGGGAAGCTTTAGCTTGCCGAAAAATAGTGAATGCGGCGGCCCGCGCACGGCAAGCTGAAGCCTACCCTACAAGCGCTGCCAGCTCGCGGGCTACGAGCCCGGGCGCCTCCAGCGGCAGCAAATGGCCGGCGCCGGGCACTACCACCAGCGGCGAGCCGGGGGGTAGCAGCGGCAGCGACTGGCGGCGCTGGGCATCCGGCGGGATGGCGCGGTCGTTTTCGCCCACCAGCAGGCGGCAGGGCACCTGCACGCGGGGCATCAGGGCCGAGATGTCCTCGCGCGAGCCGCGTTGCAGCCAGGCATCCCAGGCGGCCTGGGTGGTGCGCAGGTTGTCGGCTACCACGTGCGCGTGCCACTCGGCGGGCAGGGGCTGGTTGGTAATTTTATGAAACGTCTTCTCGGCTTCCTCGGGCTGGCCGTAGGCAGCCAGGCTGGCCGCCCGGTCGGCGTCGCTGATGGGCTCGGGGGTAGGGGGCGAGGGCGAGAGCAGCACCAACCCCCGCAGGTCCGCCGGCTGGCGCGCCGCCAGGGCCAAGGCTATTTTGCCGCTCATGCTGTGTCCAATAATCTGATAATCAGCTATTTGTTGCTCCGCAATGTAGTGCGCTACCCAGTCGGCATAGCTGGCTACCGAGTAGTTGAATCCCGCCGGGGCGGCCTGCGCCCCAAAGCCGGGCAGGTCGGGCGCCAGCAGGCGGCTGCCCGCGGGCAGGTGGGGTAGCAGCAAATCAAATTCGCGGCCGGAGCCAGCCCAGTAGTGCAGGGCGAGGTAAGTAGGCATAACTAACGGGGGTAGGGCCAAAGAAGCACCCGCTACTACGCGGCTACTTGGCGGTAGTTGGCTACCTTCGTGGTTCAAGCTTGCCTAAATGCGCGAAATAGCGAAAAAATAATCTTCGCCAGCGCAATAGCCGCTTGTAAAATTCGGGCCTTGCCTGTTACATTTGGCTCGATTATCGCGGGCTGCCTATTTAGTTCCTTCTACCTTTTTAACTGCTGCATACTATCGACCCAAAGCTCTACGTTACCCCATTATCCGTAGTTCTTTATGGAACCCATGCAGCCGAGCGACTCCGCGCTCATCGACCTTTACCTGGCCGGCCGCGAAGCGGCATTTGCCCAGCTGCTCCAGCGCCACCAGGCGCGGGTCTTCACCACCATTCACCTCGTGGTGCGCGACGAGGACATGGCCGACGACCTCACCCAGGACACCTTCATTAAGGCCATCCACACCCTCAAGAGCGGGCGCTACCAGGACGAGGGCAAGTTTGGCTCCTGGCTGTGCCGCATTGCGCACAACCTGGCCATCGACGCCTTCCGCCGCGCAAAAAGAGCGCCCCAAACGAGCCTCGATGACAACATGGGGCTTGCTAATTCGTTACACCTTTCAGAAGAGTCGGCCGACGACGCGCTGGGGCGCGAAGAAAGCCACGCGCACCTGCGCCAGCTTATTCAGGAACTACCCGCTGCCCAGAAAGAAGTGCTGCTGATGCGCCATTATGGTGACATGAGCTTTCAGGAAATTGCTGACGCAACCGGCGTGAGCATTAACACGGCGCTGGGCCGCATGCGCTACGCCCTCATCAACCTGCGGAAAAAAATGGCCGCTCATTCGCTCCTGTATGATTCAAACCTTACCCCACCCGACGTTGCTTCGCTACGTCTACAACGAATTGCCAGCTGACGAGCAGCACGACGTCGAGGACGCCCTGCTGCACGACGCTACGCTAGCCGTGGACTGCGCCGACCTGCTGCTGGCCCAGCGCACCCTCGACCACCTCGCTCGGGCACCGCGCCCAACTACTACGGCGGCCATTTTGCAGTATTCGCGCACGTTTATGCGCTGAGAGTCGCTTGCTTTTTTGAAACAGAACGTCATGCTGAGCTTGTCGAAGCATGACGTTCTGTTTTAGGTAGCTTTGGCTTCTTGCCTACCCCTATGACCCGCCCCGAACGGTTTCGCCGCTTTCTTGACTACTTCACCCAGAACTTTCCGGAGCCCAAAACCGAGCTGGCCTATGGCAGCCCCTACGAGCTGATTGTGGCCGTAGTACTGAGCGCGCAGTGCACCGACAAGCGCGTGAACCAGGTGATGCCCGCGCTGCTGGCGCAGTTTCCTACCCCCGCCGCGCTGGGCGAAGCCGCCGCCGAGGACATTTTTCCGTTCATTCGCAGCGTCTCGTACCCCAACAACAAGGCCAAGCACCTGGCGGGCCTGGGCCGGCTGCTCACCAGCGACTTCGGCGGCGAGGTACCCAGCACGATTGAAGAACTGCAGCGCCTGCCGGGCGTGGGCCGCAAAACGGCCAACGTGGTAGTATCGGTCATTTATAACCAGCCCGCGATGGCCGTCGATACGCACGTCTTTCGGGTATCGCACCGGCTGGGGCTGGTGCCCAAAACGGCTACTACCCCCCTGGCCGTGGAGAAAGGGCTGGTGAAATACATTCCGCAGGAAGTCATCCCGAAGGCCCACCACTGGCTGATTTTGCACGGGCGCTACGTGTGCGTGGCCCGCTCGCCCAAGTGCGCCGCGTGCCCGCTCAGCGACTGCTGCGCCTACTACGCTAAAGAAGTGGCGGGCAAAGCACCAGCATCTACGGCGGGCAAGGCATCGGCCAAGAGCCAGCGGTAGGCGTCGGCAAACTCGCGCTGCCAGAACCACTCGGCGTGCACGCCATCGGGCGGGGTGTTGAAGCTCAGGTTAGTAGCCGGCACGCCGGCCGCTTGCAGCGCGTCGCGCACGGCGGCCATCATCGGCACCATGTAGGGGCCTTCCAGCTGGCCACACACGAAGTACCAGCGGGTGTCGGGGCGCGGCGCGTGCTGGGCCACGTAGGCCAGCAGGCTCGGCCCGGCAAACCAATAGGCCGGCGAAAACACCCCTACCCCCCCAAAAACCGCTGGGTGGCGCAGGGCCGCGTAGGTGGCCAGCAGCCCGCCCATGCTGGAGCCGGCCACGTAGGTGGTCGCCCGCTCGGGCCGGGTGCGGTAGTGGTGGTCGATGTAGGGCTTGAGAGTATTCACTAGAAAGTCAACGTATTGCTCGCCTTCGCCGCCGCGCCGGGTGCGGGGATTACGCCAGGGTGAGTATTCGTCGAGGCGGTGCCGGTCCACGTTGTCGACGGCCACCACCACGCAGCCGCCGAGGTCCTGGCCCTGGGCTGCCAGTTGGTCGAGGGTTTCGTCGACGCCCCACTCGCCGGCGAAGGACGTGTACTGGTCAAACACGTTCTGGCCATCTTGCAAATAGAGCACGGGGTAGCGGCGGGCACCGCTGCCGTAGTCGGGCGGCAGGTACACCCACACCCGGCGCGTGCGCCGCAGCTGCGGCATGGGAAAGGTGGGGCTGAGAATGTGCACATTAGGCGAAGCCGAGTGCTGCCGCGCCGGAATAATGCCGCCCTGGTCTTCCCAATTGAGCACCTGCACGCGCAGCTCGGGCGGGCCCTGGCCGCAGAGGTAGCTGCGGTTGGGCACCGCCCGGTTGTCGGCATCGGTTTCGATGGTGGTCCAGCTGCCGCGGCACAGCTTAAACAGCAGCGTGCCCCGGCCGGGGGGTAGGGCCAGGTAGTAGAAGCCAGTGGCGGGGTCGAAAGAAAAGGCAAACGCCGGGTCGTCGGTGGTCCAGCCGTTGCACGAGCCGGTGAGGTAGATAGTGGCCCCGACCGGCGTATGGGCCGGCACGCTGGTCAGCCAGATGGTGAGCGGCGCGCGGGTGGTTCGGCGCCGCAGCCGATGCAGCAGGCGGGAAAATACTTTCTTCATGGAGTGGTGCAACGGGCGGCGAGTCGCAAAGGTCTACTACCCGGCCCAATAGCGTGGGGCCCGAGGTAGCGCGGAGGTACTTGTAGAAGCTGAATATTCTGAGGAGTTTCTAAGCCAATCCCTACTTTTGATTTTCTACGCTACTCTATGAAAACCTTCGCTTATTACTTCATTGTGCTACTTTCCCTGGTGGGTTACTATCCAGCAGCTGCTCAGGTAGTTGCCAGTGCCGACTCGAGCGTGCGGGCCGCCGTAGCCACCGCCCGGCAGCCGTATGCGCAGGCTACTCAAGCCGAAGCGCGCCTGCTCAGCGGCACCGAGTACGTCAACTACAGCCGGCCCAACAGCGTAGGCCACCAGTTTTTTCAGTCGAATATCGCGCAGACGGGCAGCGTCTTTTACGATGGGCAGCTCTTCGCCGACGTACCGCTGCTTTACGACCTCAAGCTCGACCAAGTGGTGATGCCCGACCTGGCTCGCAACACCAGCCGCCGCCTGACGGCCGAAAAAGTAGCCAGCTTCGACCTCGGCGGGCACCAGTTCGTGCGCATTGTGGCGGCCGATACCATGGCCAAATCAGCCGCGCCCACGGGCTTCTACGACGTGCTGCTGGCGGGCCCGGCCGGGGGGACGTCGCTGCTGGCCCGGCGCACCAAGCGCGATGTGGAGGAGCCGGTGAATGGCCACCTGCAATTCACTTACGAGCAGAAAGACCAGCTGCTGGTGCTCAAAAATGACACCTTCACGCCGGTCGATAAGCTCAAGAGCTTTCTGGCGGCGCTGCCCGAGCAGCGGGTGGCCCTGCAAAAATTTGCCCGCAGCAACCGGTTGAAATTTAAAGACTGGCGCCGCGAAGCGGACGCCGCCGCCCTGCTGCGCTACTACAATACTCTGGCACCGCAAGTGGCCAACTAACAAGCACCCAACTTCCTTTTCCCGATACTTAGCGGTTACTCTATGCAGCTAGTTAGTACGCAGTTTTTTTATCGGTTGGGGCTGCTGGCGGGGCTGCTGGGGCTGGGCCGGGCCGGATGGGCGCAACAAGCGCCGGCGCCGGTCAGCGGCGATTTTCGGCAGCTGCGCTTCGAGGAGTTTGTGCGGCGCGTGGAGGCCACTACCCCCTACCGCTTTTATTATCGGCCCGGCACCGTGGACAGCGTGCGCGTGAACGTGCAGGCCAACGGCCTGCCGCTGGCCGACGTGCTGCGGCAGGCGCTGGCCACCAGCGGCTTGCAATTTGCCATCGACCCCGTTAGCCGGGTGTACATCACGCGCGGCGCGGCCATCGAAACCCAGCTACCACCCGATTTTCTGGCCGCGCCCACGGCGGGCCGGGCGCCGAGCACCGGCCCGGCCCTGGCCCCTACCCCCCTCGCCGCGGCTAAGCCCCGCACGGGCAGCGCCTCCGAGTTTAAACTCTATGAGGTGGGGCCGCGGCAGGCACTGGCGGCGGGCGGCAAGGCCACGCTGGCGGGCCACGTGCGCGAGGCCCGCACCGGCGAGCCGGTGGTGGGCGCCTCGGTATACCTCGACTCGCCCAACATTGGAGTGGCCACCGACCAGTTTGGCACCTACGCGCTCACCATGCCCACGGGCCGGCACACGCTCAACATCCGGGGCATTGGCATTAAGGCTAGCAAGCGCCAGCTGATGCTGTACGCCGATGGCCGGCTCGATATTGAGGCCCAGGAAGACGTGACGACGCTAAAGGAAGTAGTAGTGCAGGGCGAGAAAGACCGCAACGTGGTAGCCCTGCGCATGGGCGTGGCCAAGCTGGATATCAAGACGATAAAGTCGATTCCGACGGCATTTGGTGAGGCCGATATTCTGCGGGTGGTGCTGATGCTGCCGGGCGTAAAATCCATTGGGGAGGGCAACACCGGCATGAGTGTGCGCGGCGGCGGCACCGACCAAAACCTGGTGCTTTTCAACGATGCCACCATTTACAACCCATCGCACCTGTTCGGCTTTTTCTCGGCTTTTAACCCCGACGTGGTGAAGTCGGTGGAGCTGTATAAGAGCGCCATCCCGGTCAAATATGGGGGTAGGCTGGCCTCGGTGCTCGACATTGTGACCCGCGACGGCAACCGCAAGCAGCTGGCTGGCAACGGGGGGGTAGGGCTGCTCACCAGCCGCCTGACGCTGGAAGGGCCGCTGGTGAAAGACAAGGGCTCGTTTGTGGTGGGCGGGCGCACGTCGTATTCCGACTGGCTGCTGCATCTCGCACCCGATGCCAGCCTAAAAAACAGCTCAGCGCAGTTTTATGACCTGAGCGCCAACCTGAGCTACGATTTCAACGACCGCAATTCGGTGTATGCCACGGGGTATTTCAGCCGCGACCGCTTCCGGCTGGCCAGCGACACTACGTATCACTACGGCAGCATCGCGGCCAGCGCCAAGTGGAAGCATAACTTCAGTAATAAGCTCTACGGCGTGCTCACGGGCACTTATAGCCAATATGACTACGGACTCAGCAGCGCCCGCAACCCTACCACCGCCTCGGATTTTGCCTACCGCCTGGCTCAGAAAACGGTGATGGCCGACTTCAGCTACTACTATAATACCAAGCACACGTTCGAGTTCGGGGTCAGCTCAATTCTCTACGATATCGCGCCGGGCAGCCTCACGCCGGCGGGCACCGAGTCGCTGGTGGTGCCCGACCTGCTGCAACGGGAAAAAGGCCTCGAAAGCGCCGTGTATCTGGCCGACCGCATCGAGGTATCGCAGCGGTTTTCGGTGTACGCGGGGCTGCGCTACTCGCTCTTCAACGCGCTGGGGCCGCGGCTGGTGAACCAGTACCTGGCCGGCGCCTCGCGCACCGAAAACACCATTACGGGCACCACGGCCTACGGCAGCGGCCAGGTGCTGGCCACCTACCAGGGCCCCGAGGGCCGGCTGTCGGCCAAGTACATGCTCACCGATAACTCGTCGGTGAAGGCGAGCTACAACCGGATGCGCCAGTATATTCAGCAGCTTTCGAACACCACTACCGTGTCGCCGACCGACAGCTGGAAGCTGAGCGACAACAATATCCGGCCGCAGGTAGGCGACCAGGTGAGCCTGGGCTACTACCACAATTTTCGCAACAACACCCTCGAAACGTCGGTCGAGACTTACTACAAAGTCATGCACGACTTTCTCGACTATAAAAGCGGGGCGCAGCTTTTCCTGAACCATCACATCGAAACCGACGTGGTGAACGCCCAGGGCAAGGCCTACGGCGTGGAGGTGATGATACGCCGCACCGCCGGCAAGCTCAATGGTTGGTTGAGCTACACTTACTCGCGCTCCTTGGCCCAGGTAAACACGCCCACCGAGCAGGTGAACGGCGGCCGCTGGTACCCCACCAACTACGACAAGCCCCACGACGTGACGCTGGTGAGCAACTACCGCTTCAGCCAACGCTTCAGCGCCTCGGTCAATTTCAACTATACCACCGGCCGGCCCATCACGCTGCCGCTGGCCAAGTACTACGTAGACAGCTCGTTGCGCGTCTTTTACTCGGACCGCAACGCCTACCGGGTGCCCGACTACTTCCGCGTCGATTTGGCCTTCAACATCGAGGGCAACCACAAGGTGAAGCAGTTGACGCATAACTCCTGGACCATCGCGGTGTACAACCTCACCGGCCGGCATAACCCCTACTCAGTGTATTTCCGCACCCAGAACGGGCAGATAAACGGCTACCAGCTTTCCATTTTTGCCCAGCCGATTCCGTCGGTGACCTACAACTTTCACTTCTAGCCCGTGGCTATGACTCGTATTTTTTGGCGGCGCCTGGCCGCGTGGGTGGGGGTAGGGCTGCTGGGCGGCTGCGTAGAGCCATACCTGCCCAACGTGCCGGCCTCTGCGCAAGACTACCTGGTAGTCAATGGCTTTATCAATAGCCAGGGCGTGACGACCATTCAGCTCACGCGCTCGCTGCAGCTCACCGACACCAAAACCCCGGCGCCCGAAACCAAGGCTACGGTCTTCATTCAGGCGGCGGGCGGCCAGCGCTTTGCCCTTGCCGAAACGCCGGCCGGCTCGGGCACCTACGTCTCGGCCAGCCTCAACCTGAACCCCGGCTTGGCTTACCAGCTGCGCCTGACCACCAGCGCCGGCCGCGACTACGCCTCCGACCCGAGCCCGGTGAAGGCGCCGCCGCCCATCGACCAGGTGCACTGGCGCTACGAAAACGCCGGCGTGCAGCTCTATGCCGACACCCACGACCCGGCCAGGGCCACCACGTATTACCGCTGGAAAATTGCCGAAACCTGGCAATTTACCTCCAAATACGAGTCTCATTATCAGTTCAATGCTACTAAGCAGCAGATAGAGCCCCGCACCAACGACATCTACCACTGCTGGCGCACCGTGGACACGGGCCCGGTGCTGCAAACCAACACGGCGCGCCTGAGCCAGGACGTGGTGACGGATTTTCCGCTGGTCTTTATCCCGGCCACGTCGGACAAGCTGAGCGTGAAATACAGCATCCTGGTGCAGCAGTTTGCCCAAAGCAAAGAGGAGTACGACTACTGGGAGGCGCTGAAAAAAAACACCGAAAGCCTGGGCACCATCAACGACCCCCTACCCACCCAAATTACGGGCAACGTGCACAGCCTCAGTAATCCCGACGAATCGGTGCTGGGCTTTGTGGGCGTGCACTCGGTGAGCGAGCGGCGCATTTTTATCGTGCGCACCGACGTGCCACAGATTTTAGGCATTCGGCCCATCACGGGCTATGAGGAGTGCTTTATGCTGATTGAGCAACGGTGTCCCCCGCGAGAGCCCCGCTTCCCAACCGGCGTTACCTATGCTTTTAATACGCCTGTATATCTGCCGCTTAGCACCAGCTGCGACAGCACCACGCAGTGCCAGCCACTCGATGCCTGCCAATACTACGGCGCCCCGGCCGAGTGCGTAGACTGCCGCCTGCGCGGCACCAATGTGAAGCCCAGCTTCTGGCCCTAGTCCCTACCCCCCCTGCGCCCGCGTATGCTCTCTTTTACTCTCCTTCGCCACTGGCTGCTGGCGGCCGGCTTGCTCGCCACCGGGTCCGCCCAGGCTCAGCAGACCGACTCGCTGGCGGCACAGTTTCGGCGCTACAGCCAGCACAGCCTGGTAGAGGAAGTGTTTGTGCACCTCGACCGGCCCGCCTACGCCGCCGGCGAAACCATGTGGCTGAAGGCCTACGCCGTGGATGGCACCTTTCACCGCCCCCTGGCCCTAAGCAAGGTGGCCTACGTGGAAGTGCTCGACGCCCAGCGCCACCCCGTGGCCCAGACCCAGCTGGCGCTGCCCAATGCCGCAGGCCACGGCTCGCTGGTGCTACCCCCTACCCTGGCCTCGGGCCGCTATCTGGTGCGCGCCTACACCAGTTGGATGCAGAACTTCGGCCCCGACTTTTACTTTGAATGCCCGGTACTGATTGTCAACACCTTCACCCCATCGGGCAACGCGGAGGGGGTAGCCAAAGCGCCTACCTACGATGTGCAGTTTTTTCCGGAAGGCGGGCAGCTGGTGCAGGGGCTGCCGGGCCGGGTGGGCTTTAAGGTGCTCGACGCCAACGGGCACAGCGTGGCCGCTACCGGCACCGTAGCCGATGCGCGGGGCAAAACCGTGGCTACGTTTGAGACGCTGAAAGCTGGCCTGGGCAGCTTTGCCTTCACGCCGGCCGAAGCAGGCGCGGGCTACGTAGCTACCGTGCGGGTGGCGGGCGGCGGGGTTTTCAAAAGCGCGCTACCCGCCGTGCAGGCCCAGGGCTACGCGCTGCGGCTGCAAGATGCCAGCCCCACCGAGCTGCGCCTAACCGTGCGAGGGGCCGGCCTGCCCGACGGCGGCGCGGTGCAGGTGCTGGGCCACGCCGGCCAGCACATTGTAGCCGCGGCCAGCAGCGCGCTGGCGGGGGGGGTAAGCGAGTTTGTGTTCCGCAAAAAGGAATTGCCCGACGGTATCACGCACTTCACGGTGTTTGACGGGGCGCGGCAGCCGGTGGCCGAGCGGCTGTATTTTCAGGCGCCCCGGCACCCGTTGGCGGTGGCCGTGCGCGCCAATCAGGCCAGTTTAGGGCCCCGCAGCCGGATAGAGTTGCAAGTGACTACCGACCAGGCCGCCAATCTTTCGCTGGCCGTGTACCAGCTTGACTCGCTGACTACCCAGCCGCCAGCCGACATCAGCGCCTACCTGCTGCTGGCCGCCGACCTCAAGGGCGCCATCGAGGAGCCCAACTACTACCTGCGCGACACCAGCGCCACCGGCCGCGTCGCCGCCGACAACCTCATGCTGACCCAGGGCTGGAGCCGCTTTCGGTGGCGCGACGTGCTGGCCGGCGCCTACCCCCCCCTGCCGCACCTGGCCGAGGCCGGCGGCCCGCTGGTGCGCGCGCGCCTCACCACGGCGGCCGGGGCGCCGGCCGGCGGCGTGGGCACCTACCTCACGCTGCCCAGCCGGGCGCTTCTATTATGCCCGTACCCAGGCCGATGGCGGGGCGCTGTTTGAGCCTATTGGCTTGGCGGGGCTGCAAAGAGTGGTGCTTCAGTCTGACCCCAAAGATGGCGGACCTTTCGAGCTGAGCTTGCTGAGCCCGTATTCGACGCAGTTTGGGGCCCGGCGGCTGCCAGCCTGGGTCCCTACCCCCGCCCTGCTGCCCAGCCTGGCCGAGCGCCACCTGCAAGTGCAGGTGCAGCAGGCGTTTGTGGATGCCGTGCCCTACCGCGTGCCCGCCCTCGACTCGGCCTCGGTGTATGGGAAAGTGAGCGAGCAGTACCGGCTCGACGACTACACCCGCTTTAAGGTGATGGAGGAGGTGATGCGCGAGTACGTGCCCGGCGTGCTGGTGCGCAAGCGCAAAGACGGCTTCCACTTTCTCAACCTAAACCGGCCGCGCCAACTCATTTTTGAGAACGACCCGCTGGTGCTGCTCGACGGCGTGCCCATCTTCCGCACCGATGATATTATGGCATTTGACCCCTTGAAAGTCAAGCAGCTGAACGTGGTAGCCGGCCGCTACTTCCAGGGCTCGCAGGCCTACGATGGAGTAGTGAGCTACGCTACTTATAAGGGCAACCTGGGAGGATTCACGCTCGACCCGCACGCGCTGCTCGAAGAGTACGAGGGCGTGCAGGGCGAGCGCGAATTCTACGCCCCGCGCTACGAAACAGCACCGCAGCAGCAGAGCCGCCTAGCCGACCTGCGCAACCTGCTCTACTGGCAGCCGCAACTGCTCACCAAGCCGGGCCAAGCGCAATCGCTCAGCTTTTACACCTCCGACCAAGCTGGACAATACGTGGTAGTAGTGCAGGGCCTGGCCGGCGACGGCCGCCCCGGCAGCGCCACGACTATCTTCGAAGTGAAACCCGCGCTGTAGCCCTACCCCCCTCCTTTTCTGCATGAAGCTCTTTCACTTGCTGCTGAGCCTGTTGCCAACTCTAGCCGGCGCGGCCGGCGCCCAAGCCCAGGCAGCTGATACGATGGCCTCGGCGAGTGCCGTGCGGGCCGCGGCCCAGCGTTACTACGCCGCCACCCAGGCCGATTCGCACCTGCTCAACGGCACCGAGTACGTGAGCCGCCCCAAGCCCTACGTGCAGGGTAGTCCGTATTTTCTGCTGCCCAGCCCGCAGCCGGGCAGCCTGCGCTACGATGGGTTTGACTTTGTGCGGGTGCCCATGCTCTACGACTGCCACCTCGACCGCGTGGTGGTGCTGCCCCCGAGCCGGGCCATTGCCTTGCAGCTGGTGCCCGAAAAGGTGGCGAGCTTCACGCTGGGCGGGCACTATTTTGTGCGCCTCACTACCGACTCGGTGGCTAACCCGCAGGTGCGCACCGGCTTCTACGAGCTGCTGGTGGATGGCCCCACCCGCCTGCTGGCCCGGCGCATCCGCAAGGTGTCGGAGCGCCCTACCCCCCAGGGCATGGAAGGCCACTACGACGAGACTATCCGCTACGTGCTTCAGCGCGACGCGGCCTACTACGTGGTAACCCGGCTCAAGGACCTCACGGCTATTTTTCCGGCTAAGAAGACTGACTTGCAGCGGTTTGCCCGCAGCCGGCATCTCTACTTTCGGGAGGACAGCCGGGCCGCTTCACTGACAGCGATGGCGGCTTATTACAACACGTTGGCTCACTGAGTCTCACCTGAGAAAACCCGGCTTTCACGGGCCGAATATCCTTTTGGCTAACAGTCATTTATGTTGAACTATTACCGTTTTATTCTCCTCATATTTCTGCTGAGCGGGGTGGCGTTACGCGGCTATGGGCAGCCGGGCGGGCCACCCATCAGCGGGCAGTTTGACCACCTGCGCTTTGCCGAGTTTGCGCGGCGTGTGGAGGCGACTACCCCCTACCGTTTCTTCTACAACGCGGCTGATGTGGACAGCCTCACCGTGAACCTGACCGCCACCGGGCAGCCGCTGGCCCAGGTGCTGCAGCAGGCGCTGGCGGGCAGTAAGCTGCAAGCGTCCGTCGATGCGGCGGGGCACGTGTTTATCGCGGCCGCGCCGGGCATTCAGACCGCGCTGCCGCCCGGCTACTTCACTACCCCCGCGCCCGACGTGGCCGCTGACCCGGCCGCCGACCCCGCTACCAATGCGGGACGGCCCGCCGTAGCTACCCGGCTCTACGAGGTGGGCAAAGGCCAGCCCGCGCCGGCCGGCGGCAAGGCCACCCTCACGGGCCGCGTGCGCGACGCCCGGGCCGGCGAGCCCGTAGTAGGCGCGGCGGTATTTGTGGAAGGCCCGGTCATTGGCACCGCTACCGACCAGTTTGGCGCCTATACCCTGACCTTGCCGGTGGGCCGCTACACGCTGAACGTGCGCGGTATCGGCCTGCGCAACCTGCGCCGCCAGGTGGTACTGTACGCCAGCGGCCAGCTCGATATTGAGGCCGAGCAGGATATTACGCCCCTCAAGGAAGTAGTAGTGATAGGCGGCCAGGACCAGAATGTGAGCAGCACCCGCATGGGCGTGGAGAAGCTGGACATCAAGCAGATAAAGCAATTACCCTCCGTATTTGGCGAAGCCGATGTGCTGCGGGCGGTGCTGCTGCTGCCGGGCGTGAAGTCGATTGGGGAGGGTAGCACGGGCTTTAGCGTGCGCGGCGGCAACACCGACCAGAATCTGGTTTTATTCAACGACGCGACCATTTATAACCCGGCGCACTTGTTCGGCTTTTTCTCGGCTTTCAACCCCGACGTGGTGAAGTCGGTGGAGCTGTACAAAAGCGCTATCCCGGCCAAGTACGGGGGTAGGCTGGCCTCGGTGCTCGACATTGAAACCCGCGAGGGCAACCGCAAAAAGCTGAGCGGGGCGGCCGGTATCGGGCCGCTCACCAGCCGCCTGACGCTGGAAGGCCCGCTGGTGAAGGACAAGGGCTCGTTTCTCATCGGTGGGCGCACCTCGTATTCCGACTGGCTGCTGCACCTCGTGCCCGACCCTAGCCTGAAGAAAAGCGCGGCCTCGTTTTATGACCTGAACGCGCACCTGAGCTACGACCTCGATGTGCACAACTCGCTGTATGCCACGGGCTACGTCAGCCGCGACCGGTTTCGGCTGGCTAGCGATACTACGTTTGAATACCGCAACACGGCCGCCAGCCTCAAGTGGCAGCATGGCTTTAGCAGCCAGCTGTCGGGGGTGCTCACGGGCACGTATAGCCGCTACGCGTTCAGCAATTCGAGCGAGCTGAACCCGGCCAGCGCCTCCAGCTTTTCCTACGCCCTGAACCAGACCGGCCTGCGCGCCGACCTCACCTACTTCCGCGATGCGCGGCACACCATCACCTTCGGGGGCAGCAGCACACTCTACCACGTGGCGCCGGGCGCGCGCGCACCAATTGGCGAAACCTCGCTGACTACCAGCGACGTGCTCAACCGCGAGCAGGGCCTGGAAAGCGCACTGTATGCCGCCGACCACTGGGATGTATCGCCGAGCCTGGCCCTCGACCTGGGGCTGCGCTATTCGCTGTATAACGCGCTCGGGCCAGGTCAGTTGAATAACTACCTGCCCGGCGTGTCGCGCTCGGAGAGCACGATTGCGGGCACCACCAGCTACGGCAGCGGGCAGATTATCCAGAACTACCAGGGGCCCGAGTACCGGCTGACGGCGCGCTTTGCCCTTACCCCCACCTCGGCGCTCAAGGCCAGCGCGGGCCGCACGCGTCAGTACATTCACCAGCTATCGAACACGGCCGCCATGTCGCCCACCGATACCTGGAAGCTGAGCGACCGCTACATCCGGCCGCAGGTGGGCGACCAGTTTGCGCTAGGCTACTACCACAATTTTCGGGAGAATACCATTGAGGCGTCGGTAGAAGGCTATTTTAAAACGACCCGCGACTTTGTGGACTACAAGAACGGCGCGGTGCTTATTCTCAACCACCACCTCGAAACCGACGTGGTAAACGCCCAGGGCCGCGCCTACGGCGTCGAGTTTTTGGTGCGCAAGTCCACCGGCCGCGTCAATGGCTGGCTGAGCTACACTTACTCGCGCTCGCTGGTGCAGGTGAACACCGCCACCGACCAGGTGAACGGCGGGGCCTGGTACCCCAGCAACTACGACAAGCCCCACGAAGCCACGCTGGTGGGCAACTACCGCTTCTCGCGCCGCTTCAGCACCTCCGTGAACGTGAACTACAGCACCGGGCGGCCCATCACGCTGCCGCTGGCCAAGTACTACCTCAACAACACGCTGCGCCTGCTTTACTCGGACCGTAATGAATACCGGGTGCCCGACTACTTCCGCGTCGATTTGGCCCTCAACATCGAAGGCAACCACAAGGTGCACAAGCCTTTCCACAGCTCCTGGACGGTGGGCGTGTACAACCTCACCGGCCGCCAGAACCCCTACTCCGTCTACTACAAGTCGCAAAACGGCACTATCAATGGCTATCAACTTTCCATCTTCGGCACGCCCATTCCGACGGTTACGTACAATGTGCGCTTCTAGCCTGGGCCGGCTGGGGGGGGTAGGACTGGCGCTGCTACTCCTCGGCAGCTGTGTGAAGCCTTATAACGCGCCCGTGCCCGACGCTGCCAAAAGCTACCTGGTAGTGGATGGCTTCGTGAACTTGAACGGGCCGAGTACCTTCCGGCTGTCGCGCACGCTGGGGCTGGCGGCCAGCACGCCGGTGGCTGAGGGTAAGGCCACCGTCGTGATAAAGGATGACCTGGGCAAAGAATATCCACTGAGTGAGCGGCCGGCCGGCACCTACACCTACACCCCGCGCACGGCCCTGGACTCGACGCGGCGCTACCAGCTGCGGGTACTGACGACTGGCAGCAAAGAGTACCTGTCGGACCTGGTAGAGTCGCAGCGGACGCCGCCTATTGACACAATTTCGTGGAAATACGTGGGCGACGGCGTGCAGGTGTACGTGTCGGCCCACGGCGCGCCCGGCCGCCCCACCACCTACTACCGCTGGGACTACCGCGAAACCTGGCGCTACACTTCGGCCTTCTACTCGCACTTGTTTTATGACAAGCCCAGCCAGCAGCTGGTGCAGCGCAACGGCGACATCTACAACTGCTGGAGCACGGTCAACTCGACCACCATCAGCCTGGGCAATACCGCCGCGCTCACCCAGGATGTGCTCACCAACCAGCCGCTGCTGCTCATCCCAAATAAGTCGGTGCGGCTGCGTATTCGCTACAGCATTTTGGTGATGCAGTACGGCCAAACCGCCGACGAATACCGCTACTGGGAAGCGCTGAAGAAGAACACCGAAAGCATCGGCTCGCTCTACGACGCGCTACCGACCCAGCTCACGGGCAATATCCACGCCCTGGCCGACCCCGCCGAGCCGGTGCTGGGCTACGTGGGCGCGCACTCGGTGCGCAGCCACCGCATCTACATCGACCGCACCGAGCTGCCCCTACCCCTTAACTGGCCCTTTGAAACGGGCTACGAGAGCTGCGGCCGCATACCCCAGAGCTTCACTCCCTTCGATGCCAAAGCGGTGTTCAGCACGCCCAACTATCTTCCAATCGACCCGATTACGGACGATGCCGGAAATATCAAGGGCTACTTAGGCGCCGCCACTAGCTGCGTAGACTGCCGCGTACAGGGCGGCGACAACCTGCGGCCCAGCTTTTGGTACTAATCGGCTCATTTCAAGCTTAAGATTTTCAGCCTTAATGCTATGCGTAACGTTTCTTTTCGTCGGCTTTCGCGCTTGCTAGTGGCCGGGCTGCTGAGCTGGGTGGCCCTACCCCCCGCCCAAGCGCAGGTGGCGCCCGACTCGCTGCCGGGCATCAGCCGGCCGTTTGCGCGCTACGCGCGGCAGGCGCTGGTCGAGCAATTGTTCGTGCACCTCGACCGGCCCGCTTACGCGGCCGGCGAAACGATGTGGCTGAAAATCTACGCCGTAGAGGGTACCCGGCACCAGCCGCTGGCCCTCAGCAAAATAGCCTACGTGGAGGTGCTCAATGCTCAGCAGCAGCCCGTGCTGCAGGCCAAGCTGGCCCTCAACCGCGCCACCGGCCACGGCTCATTCAACCTGCCCGCCGACCTGCCCACTGGCAGCTACGTGGTACGCGCCTACACCAGCTGGATGCGCAATTTCAGCCCCGACTATTACTTCCACTGCCCGGTCACGATTGTCAATACCGCCCGCCCGGCCGGGCCCGTTGCGCGCGCCACTGCGGCCAGCTACGACGTGCAGTTTTTTCCGGAAGGCGGCCAGCTGGTGCAGAGCCTGCGTAGCCGCGTGGGCCTACGCGTGGTGAGCCCGGCCGGCCAGGGTGTGGCCGCCACCGGCACCGTGCGCGACGCGCAAGGCCAGCCCGTGGCCACATTCGAAACGCTGAAATTTGGCCTGGGCAGCTTCGATTTTACGCCGCTAGCGGGTGCCAGCTACACCGCCACGGTGCAGCTCGCCACGGGCCAGGCCATGACCGTGCCGCTGCCAGCCGCCCGTGAAGCCGGCTACGTGCTGCACCTGGCCGACGCTGATGCCGGCCACCTGCGCCTGACGGTGCAGGCCCAAGGCAGCGCCCTGCCCCCCGGCCAAGTGGCGGTGCTGGGCCACGCGGGCCAGCGCATCGTAGCCTCAGCTCATAGCGCGCTAAATGGGGGAGTAGGCGAATTTATTTTTGATAAAAACGACCTGCCCGACGGCATCACGCACTTTACGCTATTCGATGGTGCGGCGCGGCCCAGCGGCGAGCGGCTGTACTTCCAGCGGCCCCGGCGCCCGCTGGCGCTGACGGTGCGCACGGCTCCGGCCAGCTACGCGCCCCGCGCCCGCGTGGCGGTGCAGTTGGCGGCTGACGCGCCCGCCAACGCCTCGCTGGCCGTATACCAGCTCGACTCACTGGCCACAACCATACCGGCCGATATCGGTACCTATCTGGCGCTGACCTCGGAGCTGAAGGGCGCCATTGAGGAGCCTAATTACTACCTGCACGACACCAGCGCCACCGGCCGCGCCGCCCTCGACAACCTCCTGCTCACCCAAGGCTGGAGCCGCTTTCGGTGGACCGATGTGCTGGCCGGCCGCGCCCCCGCCCTACCCTACCTGCCCGAGCTGAACGGCCACTTCGTGCGCGGCCGCATCACGGACCGCGTCACGGGCGCGCCGGCCGGCGGCATTACCACCTACCTGGCCTCACCGAGCCGGGCCATCCGATTCTACAACGCTATCAGCCAGGCTAATGGGGCCGTGCAGTTTGAATTGCATAATTTTTACGGGCCTACGCAGCTGGTTTTTCAAACTGATTACTTGCGCGATAGCACCTATCACCTGGAGCTTTTCAGTCCGTTTTCAACGCAATTTGCGCTTGGCCAAGCGCGGCCACTGGCGCTGAGCCCGGCGCTAGCGGCGGCCCTCACCCAGCGCCACGTGCAAGTGCAAACCCAGCGTGCCTTTCTGGGCCGTTTCGAAAACCCCTACACCCAGCCAGCGCACGATACACTAGCCTTCTACGGCCGGCCCGACGAGCAATACCTGCTCGATGACTACACCCGCTTTCCGGTGCTGGAGGAAGTGATGCGCGAGTATGTGCCCGGCGTGCTGGTGCGCAAGCGCCGCGATGGCTTCCACTTTTTGGTGGTCGATAAGCGCAACCAGCTCACGATGCGCGACAACCCAATGGTGCTGCTCGACGGCGTGCCGTTATTCGATATCAACAAGATAATGGCCTTTAACCCGCTAAAAATCCGCAAGCTGGACGTGGTAGATGGGCACTATTTCCACGGCCCGCTCACCTACGACGGCGTGGTGAGCTACACCACTTACAAGGGCGACCTCGGCGGCTTCCCCCTACCCCCCCAGGCGCTGCTCGAAGAGTACGAGGGCGTGCAGGGCGAGCGCGAGTTCTTTGCCCCGCGCTACGAAACTGCTCAGCAGCAGCAAAGCCGCCTGCCCGATTTTCGCAACCTGCTCTACTGGCAGCCCGAGGTAGCGCTGGCCGCCGGCCAGCCCCGCACGCTCACCTTCTACACCTCCGACCAGCTGGGCCGCTACCTGGTGGTGGCCCAGGGCCTGGCCCCCGACGGCCGCGCCAGCAGCACCAGCGTGGTGCTGGAGGTAAAACCCGCGCTGTAAGAATAGCCCTGATTACCACTTCGCAACAGGGGCTTGCTCGTGCTTGGCCAGGGAGCCAAGTAATTCCAACAAAGTATCATTAATGAGCGAGCCATTGCGCGGCCAGAACCTGGTCGGGGTGCCGTCCGTGCGATAATCATCCGCATTATTAGTGGTACCGGCACCCATCAGAAGCTGGCGTTGGCTGCTACTCAACGTGGCGGCACCCGAGGTCAGCCATTGGTAGTGGCCGAGTGCTAAGTGATAAGTATCGCGGATGTTGGAATCGGTACTAGTACCATTGAGGACATCCACGCCAAGCTGCGTACCCAAGTCGCGCAGTTCGTAGTGGTAGCGACCATCCCGAAAATCAAGGCGAAATGTGAAGCAGACCAAGCGGACGTCACCCTGGTTGTTCTTGTTCAGATTCACAATCACCCGCTTATAGCCGCGCCCGATGAGCACGCCCCGCGCCGGGTCGTCGAGCTGCGTTACCTGGTGCGCCTCCTGAAACGTGAGGGCTACCCACTCGCGGGCCCGCCCTTGCAGCTCGGCTGCCGACAGGCCCGGCACCGCCACCACGCCGTGGTAGTTGGGCAGGTGCGTGAGGCTATCGAAAGGCAGGCCCGGCAGCGGCGGCGGCAATGCTTGGCTTTGGGCGTGGGCAGGGGCTAGCAAGTATTCGAAACCGAGTAGCAGCAGGAGCAATTTCATACCCAAATATGCACCTAGCTGCGGCTTCCCTACCCCCTACGCGGCGGCCAACACGGCGGCATCGTTGTGAGCGGGCGAATTCACGCGGGTGGTGATGACGTATTCCTTCATCAGCACGGTGGCGTAGGGCACGAGCAACTGCTGATGGGCGGCGGGCGCGAGGTCGTCGGCCAGCCAGGCGCGCTCGGCGTCGGGGCCGGGCAGGATGACGGGCATCCGGTTATGGAGCTTGGCCATCAGCTCGTTGGGCTCAGTAGTGATGATGGTGAAGGTGGGGTGCACCTCGCCGGTGCTACGGTCGAGCCACTCATCCCAGAGGCCGGCGAAGGCAAACGGTTCCTCACTTTGCAGCAGAATGCGGTGCGGCACCTTGCCCCGCTCGGTGGCCTGCCATTCGTAGAAGGAGTCGGCCAGCACCAGGCAGCGCCGCCGCGCCAGCAACTGCCGGAAGCTGGGCTTCTCGGCCAGCGTTTCGGCGCGGGCATTGATAGGCTTGGGGCCGCTGGCCGGGTCGCGGCTCCACGAGGGTACCAGGCCCCAACGCACCAGCTGAATCTGCTGGGGCGCGGCATTGGTAATAATGGGCAGCGCCTGCGACGGCGCGGCGTTGAAGGTGGGCGCGGGGGTAGGGGCTTCTTTAGCGGAGAAGCGCTTGGCCAGCGCCGACGCGGGAGAAATCACGGTATAACGACCACACACAATAATCGCAGATTTAGACAGATTGCGCTGATTTCGCAGATTCGGGCGTCAGCAATGGCCACTTGTTTAGTGCTTTTTCTTACGATTTTCTGCCGAAAACGGACACCAAAAAGCGGCCGGCTTTTCCCAAATTCAGGAAAAACCGGCCGCCGTTGCTGACGTCCGAATCTGCGAAATCAGCGCAATCTGTCTAAATCTGCGATTATTACTTGTACAGCTGCTCGTAGTATTCCTTGGCCATGCGGGTGCTTTCAAACTCGGGCTCCACGTCCTTCATGCCGGCTTTCACCACTTTGAGGAACTGCTTGGGCTGCTCGTAGTACATCGGCACCACGGTGCTTTCGAGCACGGTGAGCAGGTTGTCGGCTTCGTGGTCATCCTTTTGCGCGTCGGGCAGGGCCACGTCGGCGTGCTTGATGATGAAGCAGTTCTCGCCATCCTTGGCAAACTCCGGAATCCAGCCGTCGGCGATGCTCACGCTCACGCTAGCGTTCATGGCGGCGGTCATGCCGCTGGTGCCGCTGGCCTCGCGGGGGTAGCGCGGGGTGTTCAGCCACAGGTCGGAGCCTTTCTTCATTTCGGCCGACAACTCTAGCTCGTAGCCCGTGAGCACGGCGCAGCGCTTGAGGTCCTTGGTCTTGCGAATGATGTTGTTGAAGATGTCAATCGCGCCGTAGTCCTTGGGGTAGGGCTTGCCGGCCCAAATGACCTGCACGGGGCGCTTATCATCGCTCACAAGTTTCACAAAGCGCTCAAAATCACGCAGAATGAGGTCGGCGCGCTTGTAGGCGGCAAAGCGGCGGGCCCACACGATGGTCAGCGCATCGGGGTCGAGCAGGGTGCCGGTTTGGTCGGCCACGATTTTGAAAAACGCCACCTTCATCTCACGCTTGCGGGCCAGCAGGGCCTTGTCGTCCTTGGCCTTGTTGGCAGCGGCCAGCGCGGGGTCGCGCCAGTAGGTGCCGTTCTGGGCGTTGGTGATGGAGATGATGGGGCAAATGCCTTCGTAATGGCCCCACATTTCGCGGGCCACGTCGCCGTGCACCTTGCTCACGGCGTTGGCCTTGCGGGCAAAACGCAGCGCGGTGAGCGTGTAGTTGAGCGAGTCGCCATCGATGCGCGCCTCGCGGCGGATAGCATCCTCGGGCACCCCGGCAAAGAAGCTCATGTCCAGGAGTAGCTTCATCGGGCGCTCCTCGTTGCCGGCCAGTTCGGGCGTGTGGGTCGTGAACACCAGGCGCTTCTGCACCTCGGCCAGGTCGCGGCCGTGCTTTTCGTAGAGGAAAAACGCCAGTGGCAGGCCGTGGCCCTCGTTGAGGTGGTAGATGTCGGTTTGGCGACCCAGGATGTCAAGCAGCTTGCCGCCGCCTACCCCTAGCACAATGCTCTGGGCCACGCGGGTGGCGGCGTCCGGGTCGTAGAGGTGGTGCGAAATGGTGCGCGAGAGGTAGTCGTTCTGCTCAATGTCGGTGGTGAGGAAAAACATGGGCGCGGTGCCAAACGTCTCGGGCGCCAGATACAGCGCCTTCACGTGCACCTCGGCATCGTGGATGGTAACTGGGAACACGATGCCGGTGTCTTCCAGAAACGAGTATTGCTTGTGCAAAAACTCGGCCTTCATGGTCTGGTCGGGGTTGCGCACCTGGTCGTAGTAGCCATACGTCCAGAGCATGCCGATGCCGACGAGGTTCTGCTTCAGCTCGTAGGCCGAGCGCATGTGCGAGCCGGCCAGGAAACCCAGGCCCCCCGAATAAATTTTCAGGCTCTGGTCGAGGGCAAACTCCATCGAGAAGTACGCCGCCGCCGCCTTGTATTTGGCCGCCGGAGCCGCCATTTTGAATTGAAATGCCATGTAAAAAAGTTAGTAGCGAGTTGTTACTAAGTGAGTTCGCGGCCACAAAGGAAGGGCCCGCGGCCCAAAGCTAGCGGCGCGGCCGGGCAAGTCGGCGTACTTTGGTTGTGAGCCGGCGGGGGGCGCGCCGCAATGGTTTGCGGGCCAAAATGGCCGTTTACCGGCCCAGCCAACCGCTTTTTCACCTCTGCTTTTTTTCGTCTTTTCTCCCACCTTTTCTTCTCATTCTCTGCGCTATGCACGTTTTTCGCGCGTTGTTGGCCCCGTTGGCGGCCGTTCTGCTGCTAGGGGCTACCCCCAGCCTGGCCGTTTCACTTCCCAATCTGGCCGGCCCGGCCGCCAAAGCGACCCCGGCCGCGCGTATCGACCCCACCTACTGGTTTGTGGGCATGAAAAACCCCCGGTTGCAGCTGCTGGTGCACGCGCCCGGCATCGCGGCCGACCAGGTGACGCTGGCCGCCTACCCCGGCGTGACACTCGACGGCTTTCAGAAGCTGGAAAGCGCTAATTACCTGATTGTGAACCTCACGGTGAGCCCGCAGGCGCAGCCCGGCCAGCTCAAGCTCCTGTTTAAGGGTAACAAAAGCTTCACGTACAGCTACGAGCTGCGGCCCCGCAACCAGGACCCGGCGCGCACGCAGGGCCTCACGCAGGCCGACTTCATCTACATGCTGATGCCGGACCGCTTCTCGAACGGCGACCCGAAAAACGACGTGGTGAAGGGCACCCGCGTGGGCCACGTGGCCCGCGACTCGATGTACGCCCGCCACGGCGGCGACCTCAAGGGTATCGAAAACCACTTCGCGTACCTTAAGCAGCTGGGCGCCACCACTATCTGGCCTACCCCCGTCATTGAGAACGACATGCCTAAGGCCAGCTACCACGGCTACGCCGTGACGGACTGCTACAAAATTGACCCGCGCTACGG
Source organism: uncultured Rhodanobacter sp. (assembly GCA_964657755.1). Taxonomy (GTDB): domain Bacteria; phylum Bacteroidota; class Bacteroidia; order Cytophagales; family Hymenobacteraceae; genus Hymenobacter. The sequence continues at coordinate 13,732 of CAZZWL010000019.1, read as the reverse complement.
GACCAATGCCGAGTACGTGCAGTTTGTGAAATCTGCTCATAGCCAGGGCCTTAAAGTGGTGCAGGATATCGTGCTGAATCACTGGGGCAGCTACAATTACCTGTTTCTGGACAAGCCGGCGGCCGACTGGTTTCACGCCTTCCCAACTTTCACGCGCAGCAACTACAACGCCTTCGCCCTCAACGACCCGTACGGCTCAAAACGCGATTACCAGCTCTTCAACGATGGGTGGTTTGACACCACTATGCCCGACGTGAACCAGGGCAACCCTTTGGTAGCTACCTATTTGATACAAAACTTCTTGTGGTGGGTAGAATCGACGGGCCTCGACGGCTACCGCATCGACACGTACCCGTATTCGAACCCGCAGTTTCTCATGGCCTGGGGCAAGGCCATTGCCGATGAATATCCCAAGCTGGCGATGTTTGGCGAGGCCTGGGAGGGCACTGAGGCCGAGCAGGCGTTCTTCGCCCAGAATATCCTACCCCCCGTCAATGGCTTCAAGTCGAACCTGCCGGGCGTGCTCGATTTTCAAATCTGCTTTGCCATCGGCGATGCGCTAAAGGGCGACAACGGCGACCTGAGCAAGCTCTACCACGCCTTGCAGGGCGACTGGCTCTATACCGATGCCACGCGCAACGTACCCTTCCTGGATAACCACGACATGAGTCGCTTCTACTCAGTTATTGGTGAAGATTTTAACAAGTATAAGATGGGTATTGCCTGGCTGCTGACCTTGCGCGGCGTGCCGCAGCTCTACTACGGCACCGAGGTGCTGATGAAGAATTTCTCTGACCCCGACGGCAAGGTGCGCGAGGACTTTCCCGGCGGCTGGGCCGGCGACAAGGTAGACTACTTTAAGGCGCGGACGGGCCAGGCGGGCGAGGCGTTTGACTACGTGAGCAAGCTGGCGAATTACCGGAAGGCGCACCCGGTTTTGAGCAGCGGCAAGCTCATGCAGTTTATTCCGCAGGATGGAGTGTACACCTATTTCCGGTACACTGAGGGGGAATGCGTGATGGTTATCGCCAACGATACCAAAGAGCCGAAAAAGGTGGACGGCACGCGCTACGCGGAGCGGACCAGCGGCTTTTCTTCCGGGGTGGAAGTGGTGAGCGGGGCTGCTGTCTCCGATTTGAAGACCCTGACGGTGCCGGCGCACACGGCTTGGGTGGTAGAATTGCGGAAGTAATTTTTTTCACCGCGGAAGACGCGGAAGTATTCGCGGAAGACGCGGAAGCTCATGCATGAAAACGACATCACGTATTTGATTAGGCAATCTGCTTATAATGTGCATACTGCGCTGGGGCCAGGGTTACTGGAGTCGGCCTATGAAGCCGCGCTGATGCACGAATTGCAGAAGGCCGGCCTGACTGTTAAGAGTCAGGTTGGCTTGCCCATGAGCTACGGCGAGGTCAGACTGGATATCGGCTACCGCATCGACCTGCTGGTGGAAGGTAAAGTGATAGTCGAGCTGAAAGCCTTGGAAAATATCCTGGAGATACATCATATGCAGTTGGTAACTTACCTAAAGCTGTCGGGATGCCGGGCGGGCTTATTGATTAATTTCAACGTAGCCCGCATCAAAGACGGCATTTTTCGAAAAGTTAACGGCATGACCGAGACGTTGCCTCCGCGCTCTTCCGCGAATACTTCCGCGTCTTCCGCGGTGAAAACACCGCCTACCCCATGAAAAACTTCCTGCTGGCCCTCACTTTGCTCTTTCCCCTCGTGACCCTCGCCCAAGACTCCAATACCACCGACGAAATTCCGCAGGATAACAAGCTGGTTATTTACCAATTGCTACCCCGTCTCTTCGGCAACAAGGTGGCCCTAAATAAGCCCTACGGCACGGTGCTCGAAAATGGCTGCGGCAAGTTCAATGACATCAACGACCTCGCCCTCACTAAAATCAAGGAGCTGGGCGTATCGCACGTGTGGTACACCGGCGTGCTCGAACACGCCACCATGACGAGCTACCCGAAGTCGGGCCTGCTCGCCGACGATGCCGACGTGGTGAAGGGCCGCGCCGGCTCGCCCTACGCCGTGAAGGACTACTATGACGTGGCCCCCGACCTGGCCGTGGACAAACGAGCCCGCATGGCCGAGTACGAGGTGCTCATCAGGCGCACCCACGCCCACGGGCTGAAGGTACTGATGGACTTTATCCCGAACCACGTGGCGCGCTCCTACCACTCCGACGCCAAGCCGGCGGGCGTGGTGGACCTGGGCGCGCACGACGACAAAACCAAGGCCTTCGCGCCCAACAACAACTTCTACTACCTGCCTGGCGAGCACTTTACGGTGCCGGCCGGCTACAACCCGCTGGGCGTGCTGCACGGGCCGGGCGAGGATGGCAAGTACAACGAGTTTCCGGCCAAAGCCACTGGCAACGACGTGTTTTCGGCCGCGCCGAGCGTCAACGACTGGTTCGAAACCATCAAGCTCAACTACGGCGTCGATTACCAGAACGGGCGCAAAATGCACTTCGAGCCAGTGCCCGACACCTGGCTGAAGATGCGCGACATCCTGGTTTTTTGGGCCAAGAAGGACGTGGACGGCTTTCGCTGCGACATGGCCGAGATGGTGCCCGTCGAGTTCTGGGCCTACGTTATTCCGGAGTTGAAGAAGGTAAAGCCCAGCCTCATTTTTATTGGCGAAGCCTATAACGCCAAGGAGTACGCCACCTACCTCACCAAGGGCCACTTCGACTTTTTGTACGACAAGGTGGGCCTCTACGACGGCCTGCGCCGCCTCATGCGCCAGGAAGGCACCACCGACGACATCACCCACGTGTGGCGCACGGAGAGCCGCGGCTTTGGCTCGCACATGCTGCGCTTCCTGGAAAACCACGACGAGCAACGCATTGCCTCTAAGGAGTTTGCGGGCAACCCGCGCCGCGCCATTCCGGCCATGACGGTATCGGCCACGCTGGGCAGCGGCCCCGTGATGCTCTACATGGGCCAGGAGGTGGCCGAGCCCGCGCTGGGCAGCGAGGGCTTTTCGGGGGCGGACGGGCGCACCACCATCTTCGACTATTGGGGCGTGCCCGAGCACCAGAAGTGGCTGAACCAGGGCAAGATGGACGGCGCCAGGCTGAGCGCCGAGCAGCAGCAGCTGCGCGATTTCTACGCGCGCCTGCTCACGCTGGCCGGCAGCAGCGAGGCCATCCGCCGGGGCCAGTTCTACGAGCTGCAAGATGCCAACAACCTCAGCAAGGAGTACGACCAGCAGAAGGTGTACGCCTTTTTGCGCTACACCAAGGGCCAGCAGGTGCTGGTGGTGGTGAACTTCAGCGACACCCACACCTACCGCCCTACCCTGCTCATTCCCAGCGAAGTGCTCCAGCGCATGGGCCTCGACCCGCAGCGCCTCTATACCTACCAGGACCTGCTGAACGGCGGCGCCCCCCAGCCCAGCCTCAGCCTGACGCTGGAGCCGCTGGCGGCGCTGGTGCTCGAACTAAAGCCGCGCTAGGCTAAGGCCCGCCGCGTGGCGTACTTTCCAGTCTCTTTTTCCCACCTCTCGCCTCCCTACCCCCTATGGCCGCCTCCACCGTGGTAGCTTCGTCCAACAGCGCGTTGCGCGTCAAGCCTCGCCTCAGCTTCTGGCAAATCTGGAACATGAGCTTCGGCTTCTTGGGCATCCAGTTTGGCTTTGCCCTGCAAAATGGCAACATGAGCCGCATCTTCGAAACGATGGGCGCTAAAGAGGACCAGCTTGCCTTTTTGTGGCTGGCCGCGCCCACCACGGGCCTGCTCATTCAGCCCATTATCGGCTATCTCTCCGACCGCACCTGGAGCCCGCGCTGGGGCCGGCGGCGGCCGTTTTTCCTGGTCGGCGCCATTTGCGCTTCGCTGGCCCTGCTGGTGATGCCCCACGTATCGGCCCTCTGGATGGCGGCCGGCATGCTCTGGATTATGGATTCGAGCATCAATATCTCGATGGAGCCGTTTCGGGCCTTGGTGGGCGACATGCTGCCCAGCAACCAGCGCACCACCGGCTTCGGCGCCCAAACGTTTTTCATCGGCATCGGGGCCGTGGTGGGGTCGCTGCTGCCGTACATTTTCACCAAGTGGCTGCATTTCAACAACGTAGCGCCCGTGGGGCAGATTTCGCCCTCGCTCAAGTACGCCTTCTACACGGGCGGCATCATCTACTTTCTGGCGGTGCTTTGGACGGTTATCCGCACCCGCGAGTACCCGCCCGAAAACCTGGCCGAGTTTGAGGCCGAAAAAGCCCGTACCGCCGGCTTCTGGAACGGGGTGAAAGAGTCGTTCGCGGGCATTTCGCACATGCCGCGCACCATGCGGCAGCTCGCGGTGGTGCAGTTTTTCAGCTGGCTGGCGCTGTTTTCGCTCTGGATTTATGCCACGCCGGCCATCACGAGCCACATCTACCACACCAGCGACACGACTTCGAAAATATACAACGAGGGCGCCGACTGGGTCAACGTGTGCTTCGCGGTTTACAATGGCATTTCGGCGCTGGCCGCGCTGGCGCTACCCATTATTGCGCGCGCCACTAGCCGCCGCGTCACGCACCTGCTGTGCCTCACGGCGGGCGGCCTGGGGCTGATTTCCATCTACTTTATCCAAAGCCCGCAGTTGCTACTGCTCTCGATGATAGGGGTAGGCGTGGCCTGGGCCAGCATCCTGAGCATTCCGTACGCCATGCTGGCCGGGGCGCTGCCGGCCAACAAAATGGGCTATTACATGGGCGTCTTCAACTTCTTCATTGTGCTGCCGCAGATGGTGGCCGGCGTCACGCTGGGCTTTCTCACCAAGCACGTATTCGGGGGCGAGCCGGTGTTCACGCTGGTTTTTGGCGGCGTGTCAATGATAATCTCGGGCCTGCTCACGCTGCGCGTGCACGACGCCGACGACATTCGCCTGCCCAACAACCTGACGCCCGCCGAAAACCTGGCCTACGACGTGCTCGCCAGCTCTAACCCCAACGTGTAAGTTTTACAATGACAAATGACTAGGGACTAATGTCGTTCAAAACAGCAGAACGACATTAGTCCCTAGTCATTTGTCATTAATTAGTCCCTAGTCATTACTCTTCGTGGCCCGGCAGGGGGGTAGGGCGCGCGGGCGCGGCGGTGGCCGCCTTGGCTTCCTGGGCGGCTTGCAGCTGCGCGGCGGCCGAGGGCTGCTGCTCGATGCCCGTGAGGTCGGGCTGGCCGGCATCGACCCAGGCCGTGTACCAGAAGGCCCCGATGAGCCGGGCCGCGTAGCGCAATTGGCGCTCCACCTGGCCATTGAGCCGCCGGTGGTAGGCCAGGCTGAACTCGCGCGAGTAGACCCGGATATTCTGGTTGCCGCGCTGCTCGTAGCTGAATTTGCGGTCTTCGGGCAGTTCGGCCGACACCAGCTTTTCCATGCGGAACACTGAGTCGACGGCAGCGTGGGCGCGGGCCACGGCGGCCCAGGCCACTTCGGTGGGCTGCTCGAGGTAGGGCGCTTGGCCGGTCAGCAGGTCGTAGTCGGCGGCTTGCAGCTCGGGCAGGCGCGATTCCCAGAGGGCGTGGATGCCGCGCTGGCCCGTGAGCTGGCCGTTGTAGTTGCGGGTGGTGTGCAGCGGCACGCAGGCATCGGCCACGTAGTGCCCCAGGTCGGCGGCCAGGTACAGAATGCGGTCGGTATCCTGGTCGCGGAAGGCGGCGGTGAGCTGGTTTTTCATGAGCGCCACCTGCCAGGGCACGATGCCGTGGTGCAGCAGCGAGTCTTCGCCGCCGGCCAGGGCCACCGCGTCGGCGTAGGCGCGGGGCAGGCCGTGGCGCGTGAGGGCACTGTCGCCGTATACATCCACGTCCATAAAGTGGCGCGGCGCCTCGGTGGGCACCACCGTGCGGCGCGAGTCGGGCCGGGTGGCGTTGTTGGTGAGGTAGTCGATATTGGCCTTGAACAGCGGCAGCATCTCGGGCGGCAACGTGTACACCGCCAGCCGGTTGAGCAGCCGGTGCCCGAAGAAGCCCCACGCCTGGGCCGGCGCGGGCAGCGCCAGCGCGAGTAGCAGGTAGTAAATAAAAAGCCTTCTCATGCGCAATCATCTATAGAGCCCTAAAGCTACGCTTTATTCCACCAGCGCCCTACCCCCTACTCCGGGCGCGACAGCTCGGCAAAAACGCAAAAACCCGGCCTGCCTCACGGCCAGACCAGGTTTCGAGCTAAAAGCCAGCGCCCTACCCCCCTACCGGCGCGCGGTGGTCGGGAATTTCATGCGGTACTCGTGCTTCACGTCGCCCTTGCTGATGCGGGCGAGCCGGCCCTTGAGCAGCTGCTTTTTGAAGGCCGAGAGCTTGTCAGTGAACAAGATACCTTCGAGGTGGTCGTATTCGTGCTGGATGATGCGGGCGGCCATGCCGCTGAACGCCTCCTCGTGCACCTGGCGGTTTTCGTCTTCGTAGCGCAGCACGATGTTGGGGCAGCGCTGCACCAGCTCGCGCACGCCGGGGATGCTGAGGCAGCCTTCCTCGAAGCCCCAGGCCTCGCCGGTTTCGCTCAGCATACGGGGGTTGATGAAGGCGCGCTTGAGGGGCGCTTCGTGGATTTCATCGGCATTCGCTACTTCCACGGGCTCGTCGGCATCCTCGTCGTCTTCGTCGGGGCCCAGCATGGGGCCCGAGTCCATCACGAACAGGCGCACGCCGCGGCCAATTTGGGGCGCGGCCAGGCCCACGCCGTGGGCCGAGTACATGGTTTCGTACATATCCGCCACCAGCTTGGTAAGCTCGGCGGCGGGCAGGTCGGCGGGCAGGTCTTTGGCGAGGGTTTTCAGAACCGGGTCGCCGATGGCAACAATCGGGAGAATCATGAGTGCAACGGGGAAGCTAAAAAAGACTGGAGAATAAGCGCCGCGCTCACCTTATCGACGGTGGCCTTGTCCTGGCGGGCTTTGCGGCCCAGGCCACCGGCCAGCATGGCCTGCTTGGCCAGGCGCGAGGTAAAGCGCTCGTCGATTTCGTGGATGGGCACGGCCGGCAGCTCGCGGCGCAGGCGGCGCAGCAGGCCCACCACGGCGCTGGTCGAGTCGGTGGGCTCGTTGAGCAGCGTGCGCGGCATGCCCACCACCACGGCCGCCAGCGGCTCGCGCTGGTGGTAGTCGAGCACGAATTTCACGAGGTCCTGACTATGAATGGTATCGAGGGGCGAGGCAATGAGCTGCAGCGGGTCGGTGATGGCCAGGCCCACGCGCTTGTGGCCGTAGTCGATTGCCAGGATGCGGCCGGGAGCGGTGGGAGACATAAAACAGCTAAGAAAGCCGCAAAGATACGGCCCGGCCACAGGGGTAGGGCCACCGGGCCACCGCCACGGGCGCTACGGCCCAGGTAGCCGCAGGGCGAACGGGGCCCGCGCGTGGCCCCTACCCCCGCCGCCCGCGCCAACGAACAGCGCCGGGCTGGCTTTTGAATTTTAACAACAAAATGTAGGGGCCAACTTCGAAAACGGCCTAACCAGCTAATTGGCAGAGACGAAACCGCGCATAAGGCAATAAATTTGCTCAGTAGCTGCTACTTATCGCGGTTGATTTAAATTTTTACCACCCGCTGCCTGCCTCATGCCCCGCCCACCCGAGCCACTTGCCGATGCCTCTGCGGCGGCGCCCAACCGGGCACCCGGCCGCGCCAGGGGCACCGGGCGCGGCTGGCGTTGGCACCTGGCAGGGGCACCGCTCGTGGCGCTGGGAATTGGGATTATGCTGGGCACCAACCCGTTTCGGCCCCAGACCGAAAACCCCGAGGCCACGGCCCGCGGCTACCTGCGCTACAAGGAAATTCTGACCTACATCGACCGCGACTACGTGGACTCGGTCGATGCCGACGGGCTCACCAACTACGCCGTGGCGCAGCTGCTGGGCAAGCTCGACCCCCACTCGGCCTACATCCGGGCCCAGGACCGGGAGCAGACCGATGCCTTCCTGCAAAGCAGTTTTGATGGGGTAGGGCTGGAATTCAACCTCTTCCGCGACACCGCCACCGTGATAACGACCGTGCCGGCCGGCCCCGCCAGCGCGGCCGGCCTGCTGCCCGGCGACCAGCTGCTGCGCGTGGGCCCTACCCCCGTGGCCGGCGCCCATCTCAGCCTGGCCCAGCTGGGGCAGCTGCTGCGCGGCCCCCGCGGCAGCAGCGTGAGCCTGGTGGTGGCGCGGCACGGCCAGCCGCAGCCGCTGCATTTCCAGTTCAACCGCGGGCGGCTACCCAATGCGTCGGTCGAGCCCGGCGTGCTATTGGATGACACCCAAACAGGGTATATCAAGGTCAACCGCTTTGCTGCCAGTACCTATGAGGAGTTTAAGGCCCAGCTGGCCGACTTGCAGCGCCAGGGCCTGCGGCGCCTGGTGCTGGACCTGCGCGGCAACCCCGGCGGCTACCTCGACCGCGCTACCCGCCTGGCCGACGAGTTTATCGCTGGCTCGCGCAAAATTGTGTACACCGTGGGCAAGGACGAGCAATACGCCTCCCAGACCTACGCCCACGTGGCCGGCGCCTGGGAGCAGCAGCCGCTGGTGGTGCTGGTGGATGAGAACAGCGCCTCGGCCGCCGAGGTGCTGGCCGGCGCCCTGCAAGACCACGACCGCGCGCTGCTGGTGGGCCGCCGCACCTTTGGCAAGGGCCTGGTGCAGCAGCCCATTATGCTGCAAGATGGCGGCGAGCTGCGCCTCACGGTGGCGCGCTACTACACGCCGGCCGGCCGCTGCATTCAGAAGCCCTACGGCCCCGACCGTGCTACGTATCAGCACGAGCTAGCGGCGCGCCAGCAGCGCGGCGAGTTTGCCTCGGCCGACAGCGCGCAGTTTGCCGCGGGCCCGCGCTTTCGCACCGACCACGGCCGGGTGGTGTACGGCGGCGGCGGCATCATGCCCGACGTGTTCGTGGCCCGCGATACGCTGCGGCAGGCGGCTTATTACCAGCGCCTGCAGCGGGCCGGCGTGCTGCAGGCCTACGCGCTGGCCTTTTATCAGCAGCACAAAGTGGAATTAACGGGCCTGCGCTTCGCGCAGTACGAGGCCGTGTTTCGCGTCACCGATACCGAGCTGGATGGCGTGGTGCGCCTGGCCGCCCTGGCCGGCCTGCGCCCCGACCCGGCCGCCCTGCGCCGCTGCGCGCCGGCCCTGCGCACGAATATCAAGGCCAGTATCGCGCACAGCGCCTACGGCCCCGAGGCGGCCAGCGCCATTTGGCGCGCCGACGACCCGGAGCTGCAGCAGGCGCTGCGCGTAGTGCAGGACAGCACCGCCCAGCTGGCGCTACTGGGCAAGTAGCGCTACTTGCGGCCCTACCCTACCGGTTGCGGCCGTACTGCTCGTGGCTGCTCACCCAGTCGCTGCTGCTGATGGCGGCGCCCAGGCTCAGCTCGCCGGCCAGCACCACGCCGGCCACGATTTCGGCAAACTTGTAGACCGTGCCCGGCCCTACGCAGCCCAGCATGCGCAGGCACTCATTTTGGGTGGCCAGGCCGGTGCCGCCACCGTGGGTGGCCACGATGAGCGACGGAATGGTGATGTTGATATAGAGGTCGCCCTCCTTGGTTACCTCCGAGTAGAGCACGCCGGCGCTCGACTCGCTCACGTTGGCTACGTCCTGGCCGGTGGCGATGAAGAGCGCCGTGATGCCGTTGGCCGAGTGCGCGCCGTTGTTGTTGGCCCCGCTCAGGAAGGCGCCCACGTTGCTCACCTGCCCGTGGTAGGCCAGCTGCTCGGGCGTCACGCGCATGCGCTGCTGCAGCACGTCGCGCCGGATGGTGGCCTCGGCCACCACGCGCTTGCCGCGGGTGCGCATCACGTTTATCTGGCTGGCTTTCTTGTCAGTAGCGAAGTTAGATTCCAGGTAGAAATTTCGCACTGGCGCGCCTTTATAGTGCTCCAAAATCCAGGAGCAAGCCGCGAAAGTGGCCCTACCCACCATGTTCTGGCCGGCCGCGTCGCCGGTCGAAAAGTTGAAGCGCAGGTACGCGAACTTGTTGCTCAGGTAGGTGTCGATGTATTGGAGCTTGGCCACGCGCGAGGTGCTTTCGGCCTCGGGCCGAATCTGCTCCAGGCTCTCGGCCACCCAGCGGCCAAAGTCACGCGCGCCCCGCGCATCATCAAACACGAACACCGGCGCCCGCTGCATGGCGTCGCCAATGACGGTGCATTTCACGCCGCCGCACAGGTTGAGCACCTGCATGCCGCGGTTGTAGCTGGCCACCAGCGTGCCCTCGGTGGTGGCCATCGGGATGAGAAACTCGCCCTGCGCGTGTTCGCCGTTCACGTGCAGCGGGCCGGCCAGGCCCACCGGCACCTGCGCTACCCCCACAAAATGCTCGCAATTGCCCTGTAGCGTGTGCGGGTCGAACGAGTAGTTTTTTAAGTGCTCGATTTTTTGCTCCGTGAATTGCTCGGCAAACCGCTGCCGGGCCTGGATGGCCGCCTCGGCGTAGTCATCGGCCTCGGAGCGGGGAATGCGCACCCGGCCGTCTTGGCTCACGATGGCATCTTCTACCTCCACGCTCAGCTCGCCAAAGGCATCTGTGCTGAACTCGGCCCGGAGCTGGTGCATGCCTTCGGCCAGCGCGGGCGTGGCCAGCACAAAGGTGATGGTGCGGCCCACGGGCAGCTCTACGGCCTGCGCGCCCGGCCCCAGGCTGGGGCCGGGCCGCAGGGCGCCCCCACCCAAGTCGAGCTGAATGTGCGTGGCCGGCACCACCGTCTCGCCAATTATTACCTGCCTGAGGCCCGTGAGCCGCACCGTATCGAGGCGGTTTTTAATGCTGAATGCTACCCCCTGGCCCTCGGGCAGGTTGTGGAGGCTGCCCCGGTTATAAAGCAGTTTCAGGAGCATGGGGCTGGGGGTAAAAACCATGAGTAGAGCGGGCAATGAAGGAGTAAAGATGCAGGCGAGCAGTCGCTGGTGAGTAACGTACGTCGGCCGGGCGGGTGGGGGTAGGCGCGGTAGTTTTTTTTGCCCAAAGGCTGGCGGGGGTCAGCCTCGCCCCGCGGGGGCAGGCCCGCGGTCGTTGGGGCAAAAAAATAGCTAACCGCCGCTAAAACCCAAGGCCGCGCTAAACCTCCTCCGCAACCGTTGGTTATAGGCCGCACGGCGCCCAAGCAGTAAGCTGTTATTCATACTCAGCCACGCTGTCTTAGCGTATCTTTGCCCTTTCATCCGAACCCCAGGGCAGCCGGGAGCTATTTCCGCCAGCTTTTCCCTCTATGGCATCATTATCCGATTATCCGCGCTTCACTCTCGGCCAGGAACTGACAGCCGAGCAGCGGGCTTTCTTTTCTAAATACGGTTTTTTGCATTTCCGCCCCTTTGCCTCCCCCGAGCAAGTCCAGGCTTATCTCCAAGCCACCCAGGAAGTGCAGGCTAACTGGCTGGCTCACAAGGTAGAGAAAGTGAATGGCGTTCCCATCAAGTATGGCAAGGACGTCGACGGGGCGCCCATCGTGCAGCGCTTCGCTTTTGCCTCGCAGCACAGCCCCGTGCTGCACGAGCTGCTGCAAGACCCCCGCTTCGAGGCGCTGTTTCCACTGCTCGAAATGCCGGAAGGCCGGGTAGGCATCAACGAGCGCGACGGCCTGGTAGTGAACCACTACGTGAACGTGGAGGGCTCCGAATTCAGCCAGATGGGCTGGCACACCGACTCGCTGCGCGATGTTTTTTATGGCAAGCGCATCCGGCCCATGCTCAACGTAGGCCTGCACCTCGACGGCACCAAAGCCACCAACGGCGGCTTGCGGGTGATACCCGGCACCCACCGCCAGGGCCTGGGCAAGATGCTGTTTCGCAAAAAATATTACAAAGACGTATTCTACGACCCCAACGAAGTGGCCGTCGAAACCGAGCCCGGTGACCTCACCGTACACGATGGCCGCATGTGGCACCGCGTGGCCCAGTCGCCGCTGATGGGCGCCGAGTCGCGCCGCCGCGTGATGTACGTGCCCATCATTGGCGGCAAATATCAGCCTAAGAGTGAAGAAAGCCCCACCCCCTTTTACCTGCGCTTCCTGCATTTGGTAAAATAGCTACGCGCTGGTCACGGGGGTATCGGCCGGGCGCGGGACTTCGCGCTGCGCGGCTACAACTTGTGGCTGGCGCCCGCGCGGCCAACCTGCGCCGGGCTCCAGCGCCTTAGATGCGGGCGACCCCACCACCAAAATGCCGCACGAGTGCCCCAGACCACCCACTGTGGTCAGCCGGGCGTTCGGGCGGCATTTTTCAGTCACTGGCTCAGTGCATGGCAAAAATTGGCTTCCCCTCAGCCGGGCACCAGCTTGCTTGCGGATGAGCGCGCGCCCGGCTGGCTGGCGAGGTGTAATTCCGGTCGGTCAGCAAAAAATAATAGGATTCTTACAAATGCCATAATTTTACACATTGCTCTAGTAATTTGATTTACAGCACTTTATTTTTTAAAATTGAAAGGTGAGTGTCTACTTACCCAGAAAGGTGAGCTAACACTTACCGCGTTTTGTTTTTTTGTCGTAATATTGCTCCCGCTACCAGCTAACGAGTCCCACCCGGTTACCTGATAGCACACTTACCCCACATTCTGCTACCCGGCCGTCGTCCCACCCCAGCCGGTTTCACTACCACACTCCCCTAACTAGCTGTTGTCCCACCCCAGCTGGTTTCACTCTCCCACACTGCTACCCGGCCGTCGTCCCACCCCAGCCGGTTTCGCATCACTCTCTGCACACCCAGTCGTCGTCCCACCCCGCCTGGTTCCCGTATCTCTGCCCCGCCCCGGCCTGGTAGAGTCTGAAGTTTTTCAACCGGCCGATTTGGTAATTCCGAATCGGCCGGTTTCTTTTTGGGTGCGAAGGCCTTACGTCAGATTGCTCGCGTTAAATTGACCTAAAGCAAGGCTGGCTGGTATTTATGCCCGAACTTTGCACTTCATTTATTGCCCGCAGTGGCCGGCAGGCCGGCCCTACCCCTCCTTGTTCCGCGTATGATTACCCGCCGCCTACACATTGCCAATGTGGCGCTGCAACTCTTTGGGGATAAAGGATTTGAGAATACTTCCACCCAACAGATTGCCAAGGCTGCCGGCGTTTCGGAAGCCCTAATTTTCAAGCATTTTGGCTCGAAGGACCAGCTGCTCGATTTCGTAGTGAAGAGCGGTTATCAGCGCATTATTGAGCATAACCGGGGTGGCTTGACCGAAACGGACCCGCTTATTTTTATCCACAGCGTTATTGACCTGCCCTACAAGCTGGTGCTGGAGGAGCCCGCCTTTTGGAAGCTACAGTACCGCCTGGCCGACAACGACACGGCGCAGCAGCAGCACGAGCGCTTTATGCGGCCCGTGCCCACGCGCCTGCAGGCGGCGTTTGAGCAGCTCGGCTACCCCGAGCCCGACAAGGAAACGCGCCTGCTGCTGCTGCTGATTGAGGCCCTGTGGAAAATCGAGGCCAACAAAACCGACGAGCACGTGCGCGAAATGCTGGACTTTATCAAGCGCAAGTACGAGGTGCAGCGCTAGCGGGGGGGTAGGCGGCGGCCTGCTACTGGCTCATTTAGTTACCGGCCCGGCCACCGGGCGGCTTTTGCTATGGCACACCGGCTGCTGATTCAGTGCCCCGACGAGCGCGGGCTTATTTATAAAGTGACGGGGGTGCTGTATGAGCAGGGCCTCAACATCGTGCGCAACAGTGAATTTGTGGCGCGCGAGGAGGGCGTGTTTTTCATGCGCACCGAGTTTGCGGGCACTTTCGAGGCGGCGGCGCTGCGGGCGGCGCTGCG
>CAZZWL010000018.1:0-53837 GCA_964657755.1 uncultured Rhodanobacter sp. | reverse complement strand
ACAAGTGCCCGATTTTCTCTACTTTACACTGGCCTAGTTTAATGGGAGGAGGTCACCGAAATCGTTCTTGGTTGTCTCACGCCAAATGATGTAAGGCTGGTGCCGGTTGCAATAATTCTCGAACGCATTCACGCCGCGCTCCCCAATGATGTGCGAGGCAAGTACAGTTTTGGACATGAGCTAGTAAGGTTTGGTTTGTTCTACAATACAGGCTTTAGCGTGAAGATAAGTTGGTGCTACCCCCTAGCCGATAGTAGCCTTAGGCAGCGCACACATTTTGGAGAGCATCATTTACTTTTGCCCGACTGATTGATTTTATTCAATTAACAAGCATCTAAGTACAAGCAATAATAAGTGGTGAACCAGTGGCTTTAATTGTGACTAACAAAAGATTACATTCATCCTAGCTGCCAGTTACTAGTGGCTAACAATATCGGGCGCAACTAAGCATTGCTAGTCACGCCGCCACTTCCAGCCCCACCCATCACTCTTACTCAACCGTTCACTACTTATGAGCAGTATTCCTATTTATATCCAGCGACTTCAGGTCGAAAATATCAAGACGTTTGGCTGCCCAGTTGAGTTACGGCTCACGACGGCGGATGGGGTTTTACCCCGGTGGACGCTAATACTAGGTGATAATGGGATTGGTAAATCCACTCTCTTACAGCTCATCGCCTGGATGAAACCGTTGCTACCCTATGATGGCAGCTCCAATGACGAAGACACTGAACCGCTCATTACCGATGAAGAAAATGACACGTTGGAGCGCTTGGTGCATAAGGGAGCCAAACAGGAAACGACAGCGACCGTGCAGGCCGACTTTGTGGCTGGTTGGCCCCTGAACGAACGCCGCCCGCGTAGCGTCAGCCACTGTGCAACTAACATCACCATTGTTACCGATGCGGAACAGCATCTCAAAGACGTTGACGTATCAATCAAGGCCGCCCGAAGTGGTGTTTTTTACAAGGAAGACGTAGCCATCTACGCCTATAGCGCATCACGGCAGTTAGGCAAGCAGAACATCAACAATAAGGCTCTGCTGGATTCCATTCCACCGTTTATTCGGGAGAAAACAGAACTCTACGATGCAGAGGAAATTCTGCATACGCTCGACTACGCCTCCTTGAGCGGGCCGGAGTCGGAACGAAAAAAATCTGGGGCCTTTTTGGAAAAGCTCAAGGAACTGCTTGCTACCCTACTTCCCGATGTTGCCTCCACCCAGAACATCACTGTCGCGCCGCCTCGCATTTTGAACTTCAACCCTGAAGGCGGCATACTATTCACCACCCGGCACGGACGACGCATTCCATTCAGCGATTTTAGCTTGGGTTACCGCACTATCGCCTCATGGAGCATCGACCTAGCGTGGCGCTTGTTTAATAAGCACCACGCCAATTCTGCCGACCCGCTACGTGAACCGGGTATTGTACTGATTGACGAAGTAGACCTGCACCTGCATCCGGTGTGGCAGCGCGAAGTAATGGATAACCTTTCTGCTCATTTCCCCAACATTCAATTCATTGCCACCGCCCACAGCCCGTTGATGGCTCAGGCCGCCGTCGGCTCTAATTTTGCCGTGCTTCGCTTCGACGAGGAGCAGACCTGCGTTATCATTAACAACGAACCGACCGACATTGAGGGTTGGCGCGTAGACCAGATTTTGACTAGCGAGTTATTTGACCTAAAGTCGGCTCGGGGAGCGAAGTATGACCGGCTTCTGGCACAGCGAGAGCTGATGCTGCGGAAAAAACACTTGTCAAGCGAAGAAGAACAGCAGTTGAGCAGCGTCACTGAGCAACTAGCTGCGATGCCAACCGGCGAAACCCCTTCAGAAATTGAAGACCGACAAGCCATCGCTGATATGGCGAAGCGTATTCGGGATGGCCAAGTAGTTATCCGGCTGTGATACAAGTACGCAAACCGACTACTGTGCCCACCCGGTTGACCGGGGCAGGGGTCTTGGCCACGGATGCTGACCAAGCGGATTACGATGCTCACCCGCGAGCGTATATCACCAACAAAAAGCGGTTTACGATTAATCCGGACATTTATGGTCATTCCAGTGTAAAGAATGCGCTCAAAAAAGCCCAGCACCATAAGTGCTGTTATTGCGAGAAAGACCAACACGACGAATACGGAGCGGTGGAGCACTATCGGCCGAAGGCGGGGTACAAATCGGCCCGGAAAACGCCGCTCAACAAGCCTGGTTATTATTGGTTGGGCTACAACTGGTCTAATCTGTATTTCGTATGTGGCCCGTGCAATACGCACAAAGGGAATTTGTTTCCGCTAGTGGATGAGAGCCTTCGGGCTACTTCACACCACCAAAACGTAAGCCAAGAGGATGCCTATATTCTAGACCCTAATGGAGTCAGAGACCCGCGCGCTCACATCCAATTCGACGATGAGTTTGTGCGGGGAGTAGATGACTATGGCCGCGAAACTATTGCAGCATGCCGCCTAGACCGGAGTAACTTAAACGAGAAGCGGAAGAAGTTACTCAGTGATATCGACTATCATGTGGTTGTGCTGGTTGACCAGCAGCACCATCCGGTCGCGAGCGTACGCAAATCACGCCAATTCCTGCAAAAATGTCGCCGGGCTGAAGCCGAGTTTTCGGCCGCTGCCACCGATTACCTAAGCCGCTTCAACATCCAGTAGGCTTCGCACAAGATGCTGCCCAACGTCTGTTAAGCCTGGCGCAGTACCGAAAGAGGTTATCTCTGCCAACTCCTGCCGGATTGTAGCTAAGCGGTTGGCAACGAAGGGTGCCCATTCGGTAGCTAGTGGTGAAGCGGGCAACGACTCGTAAAAGTCGTGAATAACCCGGAATACGTACAGTCCGTGCAACACCCCGCGCACAGGCCGGGCTTCTTTCCTCCAAGGCGAATAAAACGTTGCCTGACTGTCGGGCTGCACTAGTGGCAGGTGGGCTTCCAGCAACGTTAATTGCAGATGCATGGCTTCGTGCAGGATAGACTCAGCCACCCGCAGAGAGGAGATGAGTGAGATATCTTCGCCGACCGACACGAACACAGAAAACGGGATATCAGGGTGGCTATAGCTTATGTCAATTTCCAGGTCGGGCGAGTGGACTACCTGAATAGTTTTGACCAATGCCTGCATACAGGCAAGTACGCTGGGCACACTTGCCAGTAAGTGCCAGGCCGCGTGCAATTTTTCGGCAGCCTGATTGGCGATGAGCTCGTCGTAGCTCAGAGGTTCCAAACCATACTCCTCGTAAAAACTGGTCAGTCTGTCCATGTCTGGTACCTCTACCAAAGGTAGGTCTATGCTTGGGTCAAGACTTCCAGCAATAATGGTAGTTGGATACAGACAGTTGGCAATGCTATAATTCTTCGTTGTGATGCCTGTAGCATCACGAAGCCGCTGCTGGCCCGACTCTGCCAACGCGCCAGACAGGTTTGCATCGCATACTACAAACGGAGATTTTAGATAAGCAGCAATCTGTTTTGATAAGTCCTGCTCATCATGACGCTTGAATGTGTAAACCAGCGTGTAGCGCGTGAAGTCGTAAACGGTGGACACGGCGTGGTGCGAATCCGCGGAGATGGCAAAAGCGAAAGCAGAGTTGCTGACCGGCAACACAAGCTGGCTGACGTCTTGGGCATCCGACGAGTTGAATAGCATCAGGTAACCCCCGTTGGCCTCGGTCCAGCCCTTGTTCACTTGAATGATGAGTCGGTGGCTTTCGGCCGTGCCGATGAAATCGTTGTGCACGCCGATGCGCTGGCCGTTGGTGAGCTTGTGAATGGTCGCGCTCACCAGCTCCAGGCCGCTGACGTGAAAGGCGCGTTCCATCTCAGCAATGGCCTGGCGCGGCAACTCGCCCTCAACGAGGCAGCGCAGATGGACTGGCAATTCGACGTGCAGCAAGCTGAATTCGTACTGCTCATAGAAATCAGTTATCGTCAACTCCCAGGTAGCCGCGTTAGCCAGCCACTCGTGGAGGCCGCGCTCCAGCGCCGGGGGCAGCACGTTTGGTGCACAGAAGTGCGGAAAAGGCTGGGATTCAACTCGGCTGGCCGAGAAATCAAGCGAGTTGCTGAGGCGCATAGTCAGGGTGGTAAGCGCCAAGCAAGCGGCGCATGGCCGACACCAGATGCAACTGGTCGGCGCAGTAAATCGACGGGTTATCGAACCCATTATCGGGGTGGTAGCGGTGCAAAATCATGCCCCCGCCGCACACGTTCAGTGCCGGGCAAGTTAAGCACTTGGCATGGGTTGGCTGCTGCAGGGCGCGGTAGCTGGCGTACTCCGGGGATGCCAAAAAATCCAGCAGATTGGCCTCGCGCACGTTGAGTGGCTGCGTAAACTGGTCGGCCCCGTTATAAGAGCTTTTCAGCGTGTCATTCTTCATGAACGTGCCATCGGTGTCAATAATCAAAATGCTAAAATCGGTCACGCCCAGCCCTTCTTTGGAGGAAGCACCGCCCAGCAGCACCTTGAGCATGTCGTCGAGCACCCGAATCGGCAGCGGGTCAGGGTCCGCGGCGTAAGCCGTGAGCAGCCCTTCCATCCATCGGCCGTATTCCAACGATTGCGCGTGGGCCTTGCCCTCGGGCAGCTTCGAGTGATTGCCGTCGCGGTAGAGAAAGTCGACGCTGGGGGCCCCTACTGATTTAAAGAATTGGTATACCTGTGCCGGGTCAGACGAAGGGTCGATGACCGCCAACAGCCCGGCATTCAGAAAGTCGGCCGCTGGGTGGGCCTTCAGGCAGGCAATACCGGCCATGACCTGGGTGAACGTGCCACCGCCGGCGTGCGTCAAGCGGAACCGGTCGTGCACAGCGGCGGGGCCGTCCAGGCTCACCGCTACGCTTACGTGGTGCGCTGCGCAGCAGTCCAGCAACTGCTCCGACAAGAGAATGCCGTTGGTTTGCAAGCTGATGGGATACGTCACCGGCAGTACCGCCCGCAACTGCCCCAAAAGCTCGTCCAGGCGTCGGGCGCCCAGCAACAGCGGTTCACCGCCGTGCAGCACCACGCTGAATGGATTTGGCTGGTGCTGAATAAGCGCGGCCAGCGCCGCGCAGATGGCGGCGACCGTTTCGGGCAGCATGAGCTTCGATTGCCGCGCCCAGTTATTGTCGCCCATGTTGTACACGTAGCAGTAGCTGCAGTTGATGTTGCAGCGGCTGGCCACCTTAATCAGTACCGTATCGAGTGCCGCGACCGGTACCGGGCTAGCGGCCACGGTTGTGGCGGTTGTGCGTCCGGTTGTAGGCGGTCAGCGTAGAGTGCGATTCGTGCCGTACCTCTTGTATCAGGCGAGCCAATAGCGCGTTAGGAACTCGCTGGGCAGAAATAACCAGGTTCTCTTCCGAAGCTTGGGCCAGCTGATGCAAGGAATTGTTAGGCAGCGAAATGGATTGGTTCATACAGGGTCAGCAAACATTTTTGCCAGACAAAGTTATGAACAAAAATAAGAGGCTTTGGGGTTTAATAATTAATCGTTGATTTTCAACGCCTTAATTAATTAACTCGAGCGCATGACGATACGTGGTCTTGCGAAATTTGCACATTGCAATGTACTGATTGTCAGTTTGATAAACAGATTTTAAATCGAAATGCAGGCTTCGTTCTATCTTAAAAAATAGAGGTCGCCTCATCGAGGGTGACGATTGTCCGCCTAATTGCATAGCCGTAGACTCAACCCCGAGTTTGACCCGGCCGGCATACCATTTCCCCGATGCTGGCCGCTCGGGCTATGCCGAAATAGCAGTAAGGCCCGCCTGGGTTCGTGCTGCTGACCTTCCACCATCTTGGACACTGGCCGGGTGGAAGCGCCCTCCTTTGCCCGGTAAACTTCAACCAGGCAGCCCTCCTGAATGGCGCGGTGGCATACCCCGCGCATGTAGAAAGCATTGAACTCGCCTTCGGCAAAGGTACGGGCGGCGTTGGAGGGTACCCGGCGGGTGCCCGCGCCATACGGCTCGCGCTCTACAAAGCACTGCTGCAGCGCGGTCGTTAGACTATCTTCGTTCCCAGTACGAACAGCCTCGCGCAGCAGGTTAGGATAGCGCTCCCAGCCTTGCAGGGTGAAGCGTTGGCTTAGGTGCAACTGACTGGTTTTAATGGCCTGCTCTACCTCGATGAGCATGTACCGGCGCGTTGTTTCGTCTAAATTGTCAAAGCGGAACATCCTTTATATCCTAGTGGTCAGTAAGCTGCTGCTACCTTTACCGATGAGCAAACGTCTAATTGTGCTGTGTGACGGCACCTGGAACAAGGCCGAGAACATGGACCGGGGTAAGCGCAAGCCCACCAACGTGATGAAGATGGTGCGGGCCATTCTACCCGTGACCCCGGACGGCACCGTGCAAGTTACCTATTATGACGAAGGCGTGGGCAACAACCCGGGCCTGGACCGGTGGCTGGGCGGTGGCGTCGGGGCGGGACTAGACCGCAACATTCGCGAGGCCTACCGCTTTCTGCTGTACAACTACGCGGCCGGCGACGCGATTTTCTTCTTTGGCTTTAGTCGCGGAGCCTACGCCGTGCGCAGCTTGGCAGGCCTGATTCAACACCTGGGCCTGCTACCGAAAACCCACGATTTCTTCGTGCCCGAGGCCTACGCCATCTATCGCCAGCGTCCACCTGCCGAGGACGACCAAACCGCCTGGCAGCGTCAGGTAGACGCTTTCCGGGCTACCCACCAAGTCCAAGCTATTGGGATTGATTTCGTGGGGGTCTGGGACACGGTTGGAGCACTGGGCTTGCCGTTGAACGAATTCACGCTGTTCAATCGTCGTCGCTACCAGTTTCATGACGCTCGGCTCAGCCCCATTATTAGCCACGCGTACCACGCGTTGGCTATTGACGAGAAGCGCCGCACGTTTCAGCCGTCGCTTTGGGAAAATCCTGGTGCGGACCAGGTCCTGGAACAGCGCTGGTTTGCCGGCGTGCACACCAACGTAGGCGGGGGCTATGAGCGCGACGGATTGGCCAACTGTTCCCTGCACTGGATGAAAGACAAGGCTGTGGCGCTGGGATTAGGTGTGGACGAGAAATTTCTCAGCTACTACAAGCCCTGGTTCGGCGATGAGCTACGGGACTCCATGACGTGGTTCTATCGTTTGCTGGGCCAGCAATTACGGCAGGTCGGGTTAGGCCACCATACCCATGAAATCGTGGACGAGAGCGTCCGGCGGCGACAGCAGCATGCGGCGGCAGCATATCATCCTGCCAACGTGCCACCGGTGGCATAGTGCCAACACTGTTCAATAACTATTCAATCGCTGCGCGCCGGCAGTTTCCTGCTTAGCTTGGTGGGGAATTGCTGCTGAGCGTTACCTAGAATCTTGTGCATGACCTGGCCGGAGTTGCCTTGCGCGTTATCGCCAGCGTCTGGATGAAGTTAGCCGGTTGACAAAGGAGCGGTCAACTGGTTATTTTGTGCATACTGCTCTAGGTTCTTCCCCCCATTAGCCATGTTCCTTCGCAAGCTCGTTCTGCAAAACTTCAAATGCCTTTCCAAGCTGGAACTGGATTTTGAAGTCACACCCACCGCTAATCGGCAGTGGACGTTGCTGCTGGGCGAGAATGGCACGGGCAAGAGTAATCTGCTCAAGGCCATCGCCTTAATTACGTGCGGCAGCAATGCCCTGGGCGAAATCATTGGTAACACGGACAGCTGGATTGCCTTAAGCAAAAAGTCCTGCACCATCCGGGCTTGGCTGACCACCAAAAAGGGTGAGGAACGCGAGCTGGCGTTGGAAATTAAGCGCGGCGACTCACTTTCGCGCCTGATTGACAACAACCAGCAGGCGCTGCAACTCATTGACGACGCGATTGACAATGCTGAACGCAATTACTTTACCGTAGCTTACGGGGCAAGTCGCCGGCTCGTAAGTGATGGCGCAGGTACGGCAGGTTATGCAGAAGCGGGCCGGTACGGTAGTCGAGTGGGCAACATCCGCAACCTCTTCGACGGGGGCGCCACGCTGCATCCCCTAGCGGCTTGGATAATGGACTTGGACTACCAGGATGGCGAAGCCGGTCTAA
The DNA here is from genome assembly GCA_964657755.1 of uncultured Rhodanobacter sp. GTDB lineage: Bacteria > Bacteroidota > Bacteroidia > Cytophagales > Hymenobacteraceae > Hymenobacter. Next base: position 45,806 of record CAZZWL010000018.1, on the reverse strand, counting down.
CCGTGATACGGGAAGCGCTCAATAGCTTTCTGCCCGGCATTTCCTTTCATTCCATTGATAAGCGCAAGAAGCAAGTGCTCTTTGAAACGAGCGATGGGCTGGTGCCGTTGGAGCAACTCAGTGATGGTTACCAGAACATGGCCGCTTGGATTGGCGATTTGCTGTTCCGCATCACGGAAACGTTCCGGGACCGTCGCGAACCACTGCACGCCCGTGGCCTGCTGTTGCTCGACGAGATAGACTTGCACCTGCACCCGAAGTGGCAACGCTTGCTCTACGATTTTGTCAGCGACAAGCTGCCCAACTTCCAAGTAGTAGCTACGACGCACTCCGCTTTGACTGCGCAGCAGGCGGGTGAGAACGAGCTGTTTGCCCTGCGCCGCAATGCGCACCAGGTCGTGGAGTTAATCCCCTTCATTGGCTCGCCGCAGCAGTTGCTGGTAAACCAGTTGCTGATGTCCCCCATGTTTGGCATCGCCACGGACGAGAGCCGCGAAGTGGAAACGGCCAAGCAGCAGTACAAGCAGCTCAAGGCACGAGAGGAAAGCCTAAATGCCGCTGAAAAGCGGGAGCTGGCGGCCGTGAGCCGCCTTCTGGTCGAGAACAGGCCGCAACGAAACACGCCCCTATTAAGAGACCCCGAGATGGAATTGTTGCAACGCATCGAGGCAAGCCTGAATTCGCAGTAACTTATGATTCCGTTGCGACACGAGCGAAGTGGCCAAGCCATCATGGTCAAGTACAGAGGCGCTAGAAAGCTGGCGCAGGACCTACTGCTGCTGCGAGCGCAGCGGGACGTACTGCAAGGTGTCCTGAAACAGCACGCCTTTCTATCAACTTACTGGAAAAACGCCAAAGCCCAGTTGAAAAAGGAAAGCCACGGTAAGTGTGCCTACTGCGAGGCCAATACCGACGTGGTGGCGCACGGGGACGTTGAACACTACCGCCCGAAGGGAATCTACTGGTGGCTGGCGTACACCTACGACAACTACCTCTACGCCTGCCAGATTTGTAACCAGGTATACAAGAGCGATAATTTCCCGGTGACCAGCACCGCCCGCCTGCCCGCACCGGTGGTAACGGCCACGCTGACGGATGCGGAGCTCCAGCAACTTGCCGGCTCACTATCGCCCGACCCGCTGACGGACACCGCTGGCTACAGCCTGGCACAATACGAGCAGGCACATCGGCAGGAGCGAGCGCTACTGCTCAACCCCTACGCAGACGACCCGACGCAGTATTTCGCTTATGAGGCAGACGACGTGACGGAAGAAGTGACCCTGGTGCCAGCGGCCACCCAATACCAAGCGCACGTGCGGGCCGCCGAAGAATATTACGGCTTGAACCGGGTGGAGTTAAAGAGCTTCCGCTATAAGACGTACAAGACGTTTCAGGTGCTCCACCTCGCGGCCCACAAGATGCCCGACCCGCAACTTCGAGCTGCTATCCAGCAACGGGTCCACGCCATGCAGGCGGATGACTCCCTGTTTGCCGGCATGAACCGCTACTTCGCCACGCAGTTAGAACCAGCATAACTTATGCTCTCCTCAAACAGCCCGGGACCGCCGGCCACTAGCCGCACCAGTAATGAGGCCTTTGCCATCTTATAGAGGCAGTTAAAGGCCGTCTTCACAAACCATTTAACTGCTGCTGGTTTTCTTCAGCAATAGTACTTCGTGACAAGTTAAAAAGGTGTTTTAGTTTAGCATACTAGATGGCTACATTTGATATATTTTGATTTCTACCCAGTCCATCTATGACTCCTCTTTTACTCTTCTTCTTATTCCTTGCGCTGCTTTTACTATTTTCCCAAGGGCGAAAAATCAAGGCCAAAGAGCAGGAACTCACCACAGCCCGAGCGGCAGCTGAGCAACAAACCTCCACCGCAATTGCCCGCGAAACGCAGCTACAGCAGGAGCTCAATCAACTCAACCAGTATCGCACCATCCTCGACGCTGAGCAGCATGCCCGCCAGGTGCGCGCCGCTGCCGATAACGAAGCCGCGACGGTGCTCACCCGGGCACAGCGGGAAGCAGCCGACCTCCGCGCCGCAGCTAGCACCGAACTGCAACAGGCCAAAGCGGAGGGGAAAGACATTCGTGACCAAGCCGGCCTCAAAGCCCGGACCCTGCAAACTCAGGCCGATGGTGTGCTGCTCAACGCCACCCGCGAAGCGGCCCACATCGTGGCCACCGCCAACCAGCGAGCCGAAGAAATTGCCGGCGAAGCCTTGGCGGCGTCTCGCAACGCTGCCGGGCTGGAAAAGACCATTCAGGCGCTCAAAAATGTTATTGCGGGATACGGCGACCAATATTTGGTGCCTTCCTACGCGGTGCTCGACGAGTTGGCCGAAGAGTTCAGCTACACAGAGGCCGGAGCCGAATTAAAAAAAGCCCGCGAACGTACCCGACTCATGGTTCGGACCGCCACCGCCGCCACGTGTGATTACGTGGAAGCCATTCGCAAAACGACGGCCGTGAACTTCGTGACCGACGCCTTCAATGGCAAAGTGGATACCGTGCTGTCCGGCGCCAAACACGACAACTACGGCACCCTGGCCCAACAAATCAAGGACGCTTACGCGCTGGTCAACCACCTTGGCAAGCCCTTCAAAGAGGCGCGCATCACACCCGAATACCTGCAGGCCCGCCTTGAAGAGCTTCGCTGGTTCACCGTGGCCCAGGAATTGAAGATGAAGGAGCGCGAGGAGCAGCGCCTCCTTAAGGAGCAGATTCGCGAAGAAGAGAAAGCCCGGCGTGACTTCGAGAGAGCCCAGCGCGACGCTGCCAAGCAGGAAGACACCATTCAGAAGGCCATCGACAAAGTGCAGCAGCAGCAGGCCAAAGCCTCCGACGAGCAGCGCGCCGCCTTCGAGGCCCAACTCCTCGAATTGGAAGGCAAGCTGCAGGCCGCTCAGGAGAAGAACCAGCGGGCTTTGTCCATGGCGCAGCAAACGAAGTCCGGCCACGTGTATATCATTTCCAACGTCGGCTCCTTCGGCGAGCACGTGTACAAAATCGGCATGACGCGCCGCCTCGAACCGCTCGACCGGGTGCGGGAGCTGGGCGACGCCTCGGTGCCCTTCGAATTCGACGTGCATGCCCTACTGTTTAGCGAGGACGCCCCTGCCCTGGAGCGCGACCTGCACCGCCACTTCCTGCGCAATCAAGTCAACAAAGCCAACCCCCGCAAAGAATTTTTCCGCGTGGACCTGGCGCAGATTCGCGGCGAGATTGAGCGTTTGGGCATCGACACAAAGTGGACCCTTTCGGCCGCCGCGCGCGAATACCGCGAAAGCTTAGCCATCGAGCAGGCCTTGGCCAACAACACCCTTGACCGGGCAGAGTGGGAGAAATTCCAGTTGGAAAACGAGCCCACAGAGCTGGAGACCGAAGAGCAGGAGCTATAGGCTTCCTGCTCCATCACAATCATTTTAGCCACTCTCAAGCCACCCCACTCATGAGTTGGAAAGGAGCCGCCCGCTCGTTTGCCGCCACAGCCCGGCGCATCGAGCGCGACCAGCAGCGCCGCGCCCGCGTTGCCAGCCAGCAGTTCAAGCAGCTGCAAAAAGAACAAGCTGTGACCAGCGCGGCCCAGGCCGTCGCCAGCTACAATGATTACATCGGCGTCATCAAGTGTGTGCACTACGACTGCAGTGACGAGCTGAACTGGACAGCCATGCAGCACGAGCGTCCGCCGGTCGCTCCCCTGCCCAGTTTAGAGCACGAGCGCATCGCCCAAACAGCCCTGGATACATATCAGCCCGGCTTATTCGACCGCCTGTTCAAGCGCGGCCCCGGCAAGATTCAACGCCTGCAGGAAGCCGTGGCCGCCGCTCGTCAACTCGACCAGCAGCGAACCGCTGAAAGCCAAGCCGAGCACGCCCGCCAGCTCACCGATTGGCAGGACCGGCAGGACCTCACCCGCCAAGTGCTGGCCAAGGATTCCGATGTGTACCGGCAGGTACTGGAGATTTTTAACCCGTTTACCGACATCGACCACCTCGGCTCCCACCTCGAATTCACCTTTACAGCCGACCACATCGAAGTAGACGTTCACGTGAACACTGCCGAAGTCATTCCCAATTTCGTGGTTACCCAGCTGGCCAGTGGCAAGCTCTCCCGGAAAGCGCTTCCCATCAGCAAATTCAACGAGTTCTACCAGGACTATGTCTGCGGTTGTTTGCTTCGCGTGGCGCGCGAGGTACAGGCACACCTGCCCGTGAGTCAGGTAGTTGTACACGCCCTCAGCCAGCAGCTCAACCCCGCCACCGGGCTCATCGAAAGCCAGGTAATAGTTTCCGCGGCGATGCCCCGCACCACCTTGGAGGGACTCAACTTTCCTGCTCTCGACCCATCCGATTCCATGCGCAACTTCAACCATACCATGAAGTTCACCAAAACCGGCGGCTTCCAGCCCGTAGAGCGGGTTGGGTTGGCTGCGCCGTTGTCCTCCGGCCGACGACGCTAAGCCGGTACGACAACTAGAATCGCAGCTAGCTCTTGCCCACTACTTGATTCAGGTGTAATCCCATGGGATGCTGCCGCGTAACCAGTACTCCCAGCAGCCTTTTAAAAGTTTCAAAGGCCGGCGTATGCTGCCGCAGCTGGTTGTCTGGCAGCTTCCATACGTACGTCAGCAGGTCTGCCAACGGGTCAGCCACCTCCTGCCAGTAGGTAGCATGAGGCTGGCTGTACGTTGCCGGCCGGGCGAGCCACTGCAATCCTTCGAGCACCATGCTACTGGCTGCCGGCAGTGCCAAAAACCTGGCTAGGGAGGCTGCACTACCCGCATCACCGATTTGAGCCCGGGCCCACGCAGCCCAACGGGGATTGAGGCTTTCCGCCAATGCGGCGTGCTTAGCTTGCCAGTGGGTAGAATAGTCGAGCGCCAGCAGCGCCCGCCACAACTCACCCCGATGGTAGTACGCCATCCGGTTGCCCTTCATGGTCCAGGCGTCGCTATCCTGCGCGTAGTCAATCATTTCTTGCCATACTCGCTGCACCTCAAGATTGTCGGGTTGCCCAAGCGCGAATCGCGTCCATTCGGTCAGAAAATCTTTCACCCATTCGTGGGCCCACAGCCCCAGGGCCATCAGGGGCTCCCATAGTCGCCGGGCTTCCGCCGCAGGGAGTTCAGCCAACCAACCGGCGACCTGCTGGAACAACCACGAATCCCACTCGCGCGGGTAACCGTCTACCTCAACAAGAGTGTCTTCTGGACCGGGTTGCAGGCGCACAAGTGTATCCACTAATACTTGTTCCCATATGGGAATCCAAGCTGGTTCAGCAACAGGAGTTGGCAAGCCTGTATAAGCGGCAACCATCAGCTTTTCGTGAAATGGGTGCCAATCCAACTCACGCCGATACCCGGCGCTTTCCCAGGATTGTTTTTTGCGCCGTGGCCTTTTTGGCCCGGTTGCCTCGTGGAGCGCAGGCAAGACGTTACTCAAGCGCCGCTCGGTAAAGGCTATTAGCCATTCATCTCGCTGGGTGGCAAGCCTTGCAAGCGCTTCCTCTAACGCCTCCGGAGCGAGTTGATGGTATGACTTTCCATCCGGGTGTTGGCGCTGATACCACTGCGCAGCGCGCAACAGCCGCAAATGCGCCGCCCGATAGTAGTCCTCGCCAATAACGGCCTGCTGGTCAGCAGCCCGTGTTACTAAACGCCCCACGCACTCCATCGGCGCAGCCAGCATCCACTGTCCGATAGTTCGTCGCACGTCTTCGTCTTCCGGCTGTTCGGCCCAGAATGCTGCCAGCCCTTCGGCCTGAAAGTCTGCCCAATGCAAACCCATTCCCATTGGTTGTTCCACATCAGCATTCCGCTGCTCCCAAAGCAGTTCAGCCCCCGAGAGTGCTATTTCCCTGCACCACCCCTCCCGGTCCGGGTATTGGGCCAACCACTCGCGTCCGCGGAGCAGAAATATAGCAGCAATGGCGGCCGCCACATCGGCTACGCTACTAATAGGGGTGGCTTGAGCCCAAGCCTCTTGTTTAACACTATCGAGAAATTTAGCTTCCGCCCACAGCTGCTCAAGCGCCTCCTTGCTTAAGGGGCCTTCGGCCGTTTGCTTGAGCAGGTTGTTTTTGGTAACCGTTGAATATAAAATGCTGTTCAGACGCTGAGTTGCCTGCTCGTTTTCGTGCTCCTGCTGCTGGGCTGGCACTTCTTGAAACTCGGCGTACTGCTCAGTCTCGGAAACTGGGGTAAAGGTGTAGTTGGCAATATCGTAGTAGCGGCTGAAAGTTTCGTACACTTCGGGCATGCTGGTTAGCGCTAACCGTTGCAGCCACCGTTGCCGCGCCGCCGCAAAATAGACACGTCCCTGGTCTAGTTTGAGGAAATATTGTTGAGCCAGCATTTGAAAAGAGACCTTCCGATGCGGCAGGTTTTTCCATTCATGCAACTCCTGGCGGCGTTGCTCCGAGCGTACCAGCCCAAAATATCCATCTCCAAACCCTCTTCTGCCGCACAGCCAGTTATCCCATTGCTGTAGCTCCGGCGACCCCAACAAGGGCTGCAACACCCCATCAAGTAAATCCACGTCATACTTGGCCACTTGTATCAGCACTCCCAAGATGGCAACCGATTCGGCGCGCTGCAGCAAGTCTTCGAGTAGGCCCGTAACATCTTCGCCGGCGTCCAGCCGGTTGTAGAAGTGCTTCTCCAGGGCCATGAGCGCCCCAGTCATGACGCCGCTGCTTGGGTGTGCTCCTTGATGCCAGCCGTACACATTTTCATCGCCGGTAAAGCGGCGGGTACCAGTGGGCAGGTCCAGTAAAATCGTCGGCACTACAAAAGGAGCGGGCACCTCTTCTTCCTGAGAAGCAGGCCAGCGCCATCTGTCCTGGTCACTGTCTTCCGCCCACCCTGCCATCGCCCGCTTCTCCAGCTGCAACACCAGGTTCACTCCCAGCGCCTCCTCATGTTCTAAAAACAACAGGAAAGGGCCATTCTGGGGGAAAGCGCCTTGCCAGTCACGCAGTTCTTCCAAGCCGTAGGTGATATCAAACCGGTTGGCATCTATCGGCTTTGGCTCCTCAATCAGCAACGCGAGCGCCAGTTCATAGGCCACCGCCGGCGCTGCCTGCAGCAGGTCTTTCATGCCCATGCTTGCGAGGGCTGCTTTCTGCAATTCCTCGTCCACGCGCCGCGCTGGCCCCTGCGGCCACTGCGGGCGGGGTGGCCCATTGTAATCGATGGACTTGCGCACGCCCCTATCAGGGTCGGGTGGGGTGGGCGGAGGTAAGAAACGCTCAGCGCGACGACCGGCAGCCTCCAAGACCAGCTGCGTAACCCGTGAGGGCTCCTCAACTGCGGCATCCAGTACGGCGGGCCACACCTGCTTACCGAGTCTACGCGCCCAGAATCCACCATTTGCCTGTTGCTCTTTCAACAGCATATCCCCGAGTTCAACAGCCACAGCGGCGGCTTCCGCCCGGTAGGGCACATCGTGTGAAGTGAAGCGCAGCCAGGCATGCACGACCTCCGCCACCTGATGTCCTGCTGTAAAGGGGATATCGTGTCGCTGCTGGTGGAGCAAGGTCAATAAATGAGGCCAATACCCTACCACCGGAATTCGGTACATGGTCGCCGCTCGCTGCAGCAACCCCGGGTCATCTTGCGACACAAGCTTCATTATCCGCTCGTTTGGGCGGGTAGCCGCGTGCATAAAATGCGTCAGTAGCCGTATCAACAGTAACCCGTCATCGGCCCTTAGCATTGGCCACAGCGTCGTTAGGTGCGCCACTGGGTCGGCCGCGTACCACGTAGCCTCTAGCAGCAAGTCCTGTGCGGTTTGACCAAGCGGGGCAAACGCGGCAAATGCCCGTTTCCATGCTTCTGTATTGGGCTGCTCATCTAGGAGTGCCACCCCGTATAGACGCACCGCCCGCTGCCACAGCGGCGAGCTAAGCCGTGAACCATCTCTCAAATAGACTATCAGGTTGCCCTGCCGGGCTTCCTCTCGCAACTGCGCCAGCCGTAGCCAGTCCCCGTACAAATCGTGCTCGAATGCTACGCGACCCGGCTTTTTCACGCACACGCGCTGCTGTATCAGCTCCTCAATGGCTTCGCTGTTTAGCGGCGGCAGTTCGCCAGTAGGCAGCGCATTCTGCCATGTGTCGGCTTGGATGACGGCAATGTGCTTTGCGTACATTTCCTGCTTGACCGTGCCTTGTTGCCCCATATTATCCAGCCACCGCCCCGCCACCGACGTCTCGCCCACGACATCATCCAGCAGTTGGTCCATTGCGATGCTGCGGGCCAGAATGTCCAGCATTTTAGGCCGGAGCAGTACGTCGTTCAGGTGCGGCCGAAGGCGTAGCGGGGCCAATTGTGGAAAGGCAGCCCATACTTGCTCCCGCTCCTCAAACCCGGGAACACCAATTTCTAACGCCTGGAAAGCTTCCAGCGGAATACCATGCTCCAACAACCTGCTTTGCACCCGCTTCCACTCATCGCTTACCATGGGAACTACCAGCCGCCACGGGGTGCTGGGCTCGTTCAACCTCAGCAGCTTGATTAGCTCGGCAATCACCCCAAACGTGTTGTCGTACACCTTGTCGAGCCGGTCAATAACGCACAAGCCCTGAGCGGAAGTACTGTTCCGAAGCAAGGTGATGATGCTCTGCTGCAGGCCCAACTCCTGTCGTAGCCACGCCAAGGTTTTCCCCCGCATACTTTCCGCATCGAGCCATAGTACCAGTCCCTGGCTGGCCCGTTCCAATAGTTCCTGTCGGGCCAGCACTGACTTCCCCGTTCCGGAAGCACCTCGCAGCACTACAGCTCGATTGCTTGCAAAAGCCTCCGTGATTCTGGCCCGTTCTGCTTCCCGATTAAGGACGAGACGCCCGCCAATGAGCTCCGGAACCTGCCGCGCTGCGCTTTCTGCGGCTTCCCGCACGCGCTCCCAGTCAGCCCGGTCATCAGGGTACTCCCGCAGCTGAAACCCATACCGCAGCTCATCCGCCAAACGGGCCAGCGTACGGCTTCCCGCATGGGGCCGCAACTTTTTCCCCACCGCGCACAAGACGGCCCATAAGGCCGTTGCTTCCGCCGCCGTTCCCGAGACGAGCGCCGCCCGCAGACGCTCCCGTACCTCCACCACGCAGCGGGACTGCTGTTCCTCAAAGTCAAAGTATTGCCAAATCAGGCGGGACAACCCCCATCCGGTGCGCGTTTCCGAGTCGGGATAACGCGCGACCAAATCAGCTGGACAAGCAAAGCTGTTGTAAAGCCTCCGAACCCGCTCGCTAGCAACGTCGGGCAACGTAATTTCCTGCGCCAAGGCAGCAGGGTCCTGCTGCCAGGCTCGATTTAACAGGTCCGACAAGTCAGCGGCATAGTCCGCATTAAGCGGGGCCGTAATGAAGCCCACGAAATCAACGGCGGCATCGAACTTCTCAGCTGGTGTGGTCAGTAACTGTTCCCAAGCGCTGCGTACAAATTCAGCAGGAAAGCCTTGCGCCGTGAATTGCTGATTGCTCTTGATAGAGCAAGCCACGCGGTGCGTTATGCCCGGCGATGCTTCCATAACCAAAAGCAAATCATCCAGTGGCCAAACTGCCGCCGGTCGTTGAGTGTCGAGCTGGATGACCTTTCCGCTTGGCTCTTCAAAAGGAGCCCGCCCTGTGAGTAAATCGGCCAAGAAATAGGCGATAACCTCTTCCTCAAAAATGCCCCCACCGCCACCTGTCTGCTTGGGGGTAGCGCTTTTCTTGGGTTTGGGCACCGCCGGGACTGCTTTTGCAGGCGTCCGTGCCCTAGTAGTTTTTTTGGCCATATGACAGGAGCTGTTGCCGAAAGGTCGTGGTTTGGAAACGGGCGTCCGTTATTAATACCGCATTTCAAGGGCAAGTTCCAGCTTTTGCTTTTTTGGTTTAACGCGACGAGGGACATTCTCTTTCATCCCAACGCTGGGCCCACCTACACCAAACATAGTACCATGTTGCTACGTCGATAAATCAATGGTGTATTTGAATAAGAGAAATAAGTTCCTCACTTACGCGGCTTGGCCCACAAATTGTCTTTTCGGGTTTCGGAGCCGCTTGGCTACTCTTCTACCCATCCCATGAATACTCTGGTTGAGTGCGACCTCGCACACGACAAAGACAAAACCGAAGTCCACATCCGCGACGCGACCAGCGGCGCCAACGGCTACTTCTGCATGAGTTGCGGCCTGGAGATGGAAGCGGTCAAAGGCCGCCGGCGCAACCACTACTTCCGCCACCGGCCGCGCTTCGCCGAAGACGACCCGCAATGCATTTGGGCCAGTGAAACCCACCGCCACAAGATAGCCAAGGCCATACTCAAGCGTCTTCGGCGCGTGCGCGTGCCCGCTTTGCACGCCCTTCCCGACCCGGACCACGACGGCCTGCTCCCCTGCCTGCTAGAGGCCACCCTCGTCAAGGCATCCATCGTCCTGGATGAGCGTTGCGTGTTCGAGGATAACCATGGGGCTTTCCGCTTAGCCAATGAGCTGGAATTTGACCAAGCTCCCGACGAAAAAACCCTGCTTTTCCGGCCCGACATTATCTTTCTTGATGCCCAGCGGCAACCCATTCTCTTCGTTGAGATTTGTGCCACCCACACGACGGACGAAGAAAAAATTGCGCGCATGAAGCGCGTCCGCGTGCCGTGCATCGAAATACGGGTGCTCCCCACCCACTTCGAGGCCGACATCGAACACCAATTCCTGCACTCGACCTCCCAGACGGAGTGGCTGTACCATCCCCAACAAACCGTTTATGACCCCAACGCTTACCCTGCTCAATTCGCTGGAAGACGAGGTGGCCTACCTGCTCGGCAGCAAGGCCGAATTTTTCACTCCCTTAAGGAGGTCAAGTGCCGCACTTTCCGCGTTAGAGACGCTATACGAGGAGTTAGAAAGCGCCTGGCAGGACCTGAATACGCCGCCCGAGCAGAAGGATTTAGAGAGCAACTGGAGCAGTTTCGAGCAGAAGAAAAACGAGTGGAGGCGTTATTTAACGCAGCTAAAAAGGCGCTTAGCGAAGAGCAGGCAGGAATTAGCCGAGAAGCGTCTGGAATTGACGATGAGCTCCGAGCAGCTCATCGAAAAGCTGGTCCGGAAGTCGAGCGCCGAGTGGGAGCAAAGCGCCAAGAATACCGAGGAGCAGCGGCAGCTGTTAACTTGGAGCGCGACACACTACGACGCACGCATGAAGACGCTGAAAAAGAGCTTAATCAGCGCTTTCAAGCAGCAACGAAGCGAATCCGAGAAGCGGAAGCAGCAGCGGACGACGAATTTGACCGAGCACAGGCAGCGCTTCGAGCAGCTGAAGCGGCATTACGAAGCAGCCACGTCGGACACAACGAGCTTAGCCAACTGGAAGCAGACCTTGACCGAGAGGAAGCAGAGCTTGCAGTTGCGGAGAGAATCGCTCAGGAAGCTGCAAAGCGAGAACGTAGCGCTCTTGAACAGCAGAGACAGATGGGAGACAAAGCAGCCACCGGATTTACACTCGCTTATCGGATTCAAGACGAGCTTAGAGAGCGAGTACGCCAGCTTTCTATCAAGGAGGGACAAGCTAATTCGGGCCGGCTGGCTCTCTGAGGACGAACTGCCGCCGGTTGATTTTACGGCATTGTCCGACTTGTTGCAATAAACAAAGCCGCTTTCTTATTAGAAAGCGGCTTTTTGCAAGTAACGCTCAGATGCCAAGCGGGCGTTGGCCGTCATGGCCGCAACCAAGTCCGTAGAGCGCCAACGCTGCTCGCCAGCTGGGGGATGGAATTAAAGGCATGCCGTTTCGCCGCATGGTGTCCCCGTCCGATGAATGGGAGCTTAGCCCGGCGGGCTTTAACTTTCCAGTCCATGACCCTGACCCAGTTTAACGCCCTGCCCGAGGGCCGCCAGCTTGCACTTGTATACGCAACTGGCACTTACGTGACCCGGCGCTGGCAGGAGGTGCACGGAGCAGTCCTGCTCTACCACATGCCGGACGGATTCTTCGTGGAACTGACCTACGACACCGATGCCAACGAAGTGCAGTGCCTTTTCGCCTTTGAGGCCGGCAGCGAGGACGACCGCTTAGAAGACTATTTCATGTTCGGGCAACTTCCGGGTTGGCTGCCGGAGGCATTATAATGCCTACTGCGGAACAGTAGCTATTGGCCGAGGCCATCCTGCGTCACCGCCCCTTTCCTTTGGTTGTGGCCCTCCGGCGGGCGCTGGTGGCGGCAGGGGAATATGTGCCCTTAGAAGAAGAAACTCAGCTACAAGATTACGCCGATTCCATCGACATTGAAAGGTGGGTAATGCATCCTCGCGGCTGAAGCGGTCGAGGCTCCAGAACAGCACCAAATCAAAACGGCGCTGGTGCGCATCGGCAAACAGCGCCTGAAATTCCGAGCGCTTACCCGTGCCGTCAGATTCGTGCTCCACGTACTCTTTGTAGACAATGTAGCCGTAAGCCTGGGCAAAGCGCCGCAGTTCGGGCAACTGATTTTCGGTACTCTGACCTTTATCCTTGGTCGAAACGCGGGCATAGAGAGCAACGGTTGTCATACCCGGAAGGTACTCCAATAAGGGTCAGCGAGAAACACTCAAAAAAGGGCCTTCACACGCTGGAAACGCCCTCTAGAAAACCATCCAATAAAGGCCCGTGACTATTGATGCAACTTGGTGCGGCACCTGGTAAGCGAGGGTATTATTTGCCCTATTGCTAGAACGTCGCAGGGCCGGGTATCCAGCCCTACTCCCTAAGCTATCTTGCTGCATGCAGCACCAAGAAATTGACCCACCAGCAGCGCTCCGGGATATCATCAAAGATTTCTGGTACCTGAGCCGCGACTTCGACGACCTGCACCCGAGTTTGGAGGTCGCACCGGATGGCTACGCAGAAATTATTTTTACTTTCGGCAGCGCCTGCAGCCTGGCTACCCCGGATGGCTGGCTGGAACTACCGTCGCCTTTTCTGGTGGGGCTGCTCCAGCAGCCGGTGCGTTTTCACGCGACCAACCGGTTGGAAGTCATTGGGGTCAAATGCTTTCCCTGGGTTGTATTTGACCTGCTTGGTCTGCCATCAGGGAAAGACGGCGTGCGCCGGATGACACATCCGATTACCCAACTGCAAGCCCCGTTAGCCACGTGGCTGGCGGCTGGTAACGTACCGGCCGCGCTGGCGCAGGTGGCCCAGTATTTCGAGCAGGCCCGGTCTCGGCTGGCCCTTGACCAGCTGCTGGGCAAAGCGGGCGGGGCCCTGCGAGCTGTCGGCGGCGCCCTGCCGGTCAGTCAGGTAGCGGCGGTGGCGTACACGACGGTGCGGACACTGGAACGGAAGTTCAAGCAAGCGGCGGGCCATACGGTGAAAGACGTGGCGGGCCTCATGCGCTTTGAGCAAGCCCGCCGTTACCTCTGGCAGCAGCCGACGGCTAACCTGGCCGGCCTGGCCCAGCACCTGGGCTATGCCGACCAATCGCATCTGGGTCGGGAATTCAAGCGCTACAGCGGCGGCACGACGGCGGCCTTCGCCCGCCAAGCCGCGCGGTGGCAGCAGGAGGTCAGCAACGATTTTGTCGCGTTTGTTCTAGCCTAGCATCGGCCCGTTTGAGAATTTTGTGCGGTTATACCACGGCTTGTATTACCCCACAAAATCAGCTGCCCATGAAATCGGCCCACGGAAAAAAAGTCCTTGTCTCGGGCGCTAGTATCGCCGGCTTGTCCACTGCCTATTGGCTCACTACACCAGGTTACCACGTCACGGTGGTGGAGCTGGCCGCTCACCCGCGCCTGGGCGGGGCAGCTATTAATGTGCAGGGCGAGGCGCTGGTTAGTGCCAGGCGGATGGGCATTTTTGAGCACTTGAAAGCCCAGCGCTTACCGCCCGTGCAGTTTGCCTTTGCGACTGCCGAGGAGGTGACGGAGAACCCGATACGGCTGCCAGCGCAGGCCGAGCCGCTGGCGGACGATGACCCCGCAGAAATTGAAATTGAGCGGGATAAGCTGGTGACGATTCTGCTGGCGGCGCTCCCGCACACGGTGGACTTTCTGTTTAACAACCGCATCACGGGGCTACACGAAGCGGCCGACGCCATCCACGTGACGTTCCAACAAGGCTCTCCCCGCGCCTTCGACCTGGTATTTGGCTGCGATGGGTTGCATTCCAACGTCCGCAAACTCTGGTTTGGGCCCGAAGCGGACTACGCCTGTTTTCTGCATCATTATGCGTCGCTAACGATTGTCAACCACTTGCTGCTCGACGAAAACACGGCCCAACTGTACAATACGCCGGGCAAGGGCGTGCTGCTGAATGCGTACAACGAAAAGACTGATATCATTTTTTGGTTCTTTTCCGAACACGAACTGCCCTACGATTACCGGGCTGCCGCGCAGCAACAAGCCATTGTGCAGCAGCAGTTTGCCGGCCAAGGCTGGCGCATCGCCGAGCTATTGGAAGAAGTGAAGGCGGCGGGCATTTCGTATTTCGATAAGTTCTCGCAAATCAAGATGCCGTCGTGGACCAAAGGCCGCGTGGCCTTGGTAGGCGACGCTGCTTATTGCGCCTCGCCCGCGGCGGGCATCGGCGCCTCGTTGGCCCTGAGTGGGGCCGCCGCTGTTGCCGAGGCGTTGACCACTCACGAGGGCAATTTTGAGGTAGCATTTCCAGCGTATAACCAGGCCTTGCGTCCGTTTATTGAGGAGGTGCAGGCCACCGCCGTCACGATGCTAAGCACCTTTTTTGTTCCTAAAACCGAAGCGGCTATTCGCACGCGAAATGCGCAGCAAATCCCGCTTTAAGCAGTACGCCCTTCCGTAGGGGCCTATTGAAAAGGATAGCTGCGGACGTGGCTAGAAAGACTTTTGGTGCGTAGCGTTAAGAGGCAGCCTTGTCGAATCGGGTAATATATGGGGTCACACTAGACTCGGAACGGAAAACAAAGGTAAGCCCACTTGACCACCAAAAACGAACTACTTTGTCTCATCAAGTCAGTCATTCCGGCTAGAATGGGCTGTTGATACGTGAGATGAGTAAAAGCCACGCGCCAGCTTGGTCAGAACCCACTTTTCTCACAAACTGCCTTGGCAGGGTTTAAACGCACGTTTTCCGAGACGCCCCGTCGCCAAAATGTGACCGCTCAACCTTAACATTATTGCCGTTCCTACGCTCGTGCGACTCCTTGTGCTGCTAGGGTTTACCCGACCGCCTCATCATGTACCCGGCAATTTGTCTTAGTGCTGGTAATAACTCAAATCGTACGAGTGAACGGCTGACGTATCGCTTAAAAGAGTGTAGCTATACCGGGCGCAGTCCACAAAACAGGCGATACTGAACTTCGTTTTGGACCGCTTCAACGCTCCCTGGGAAGCTTTGTCGCCGTACAGGCTTGCCCGGTGTACCATCCAGTCTATATCCATCGCCTCCTCTACTAAGTAAGCCAGCACTGCCTCATTGTCCCGGTGCTGCCCAAGTAGGCCGGAAAAGCGCACGAGCGTTTGTTTTAGTACCCAACTCGTAAACGGCAGGGCTTGCTTGTAGGGCCGGGTGAAGCCGCCCGCCTGATAGAGAAAGCGCTTGACAGCTTGGCGACGCATCGCGGGGATTAATCGTTTGACGAACGCCGTGTTGACGTTCTCCCGCTGCTGCCGTTGGGCATCGCCGAGCATGCTCACGACAAAATCTACCCCACGGAGCAGGGCATCAAGCTGCTCGTAATCCGGAATCGTACCGACTACTACTGCTAAGTTAGGGTCTTGCATTGCCAGTTTTTCCGGATTTCGAACCAAGGCTCTCACGCGATGACCTTCGCGAAGCGCGAGTTCGATGAAATGTTTTCCGGTTCTGCCCGTACCGCCAAAGATGAGGTAGGTGGAGGTTGGCTGCGTCATGTCGTTGCAGGTCAAGTTGCGGGTGGTTGACTCACTAGCCGGAAGTCCCTGGGGCAACCAGCAGCGCCCGGCGGCGCTGTTTTGCCAGGTACCAAGTGCGAGCAAAATTAGGAGGCACGCTTTGTATGATGGATGCGTCATCGTTCAGAGTATATTTGCCATCGTACAAAAATTACCTTTATGGACGCCTTATCGGACGTGCTGGCGCTGCTCAAAATCCGCAGCTATCTGTATAGCGGCTTCGCGGCCGGGGGCGACTGGTGCTTGTCATTCGGTCCGCACTTAGGGAGCCTCAAGTTTTACACGGTGGCCACGGGCGCGTGCTGGCTGGCTGTCGAGGGCGTGGCCGAGCCGCTGTGGGTGCAGGCCGGCGACTGTCTGCTGCTGCCCAGCGGGCGGGCCTTCCGGGCGGGCACCGACTTGGCCTTGCCCGCCGTGGACGTCTTTTCCCTGGTGCCCGGCGGGGCGACCGGGGGCACTACCGTGTACCAGGGCGGGGGCGAGGTACTGATTCTAGGCGGTTTTTTCACCCTGGCCGCCGAGCAGGCCACCTGGCTGCTGAACGTACTGCCGCCGGTCGTACATATTCAGGCAGTGGCGGACAAGGCCGTGTTGCACTGGACGTTGGAGCAGTTGCGTCAGGAAGTAATCGCCCCCCGGCCCGGCGGCCTGGTGCTGTCGCAGCAGCTCGCGGGCCTGCTGCTGGTGCAGGTCTTGCGGCTACATATGACTGCGGGCGGCACGGGCTGGCTGGGCGCGCTGGCAGACGCGCGGCTGCAAACGGCGCTCACGGCCCTGCACGCGCGGCCCGGCCAGCGCTGGACTGTGCAGGCGCTGGCCCAGCAAGCCGGCATGTCGCGGACGGGCTTTGCGGTCCACTTTCGCCAGCAGGTCGGGCAGGCGCCCCTCACCTACCTGGCCCACTGGCGCATGCAGCTAGCCAAAGAACGGCTAACGTCCTCCACGACCTCCCTAACCGAGTTGTCCCAGGCCCTGGGGTATGAGTCGGAATCCGCTTTTAGCACCGCCTTCAAACGCATAACCGGCTACTCTCCCCGGCATTATCACCAGCGGCTGGCGGTAACATCGCCTGCGGCGTAGTCTTTAATAAGGCGTAGCGTGTAAGTATGGGGCAGTGGGGCTAAGCGGCCAGCGGCAGAGCTTCCGCTGGCCGCTTAGCTCCACTGCCCCACCCTTTTTGATGCTCTCCAATTACTAGGTACGACCCCTATATCCACGTGTATTCGAACGCAACTACTTGACAGAATGCATTACTTATTCTAATAAAGCCCCCCCGGTCGCACCACAAACTGGGCCGGCGCGAACAGTCCGCGGCGGCTTACTTCGACGTGGTCGACAATACCGGGGAAGTGGGTAGCACTCAAAAAGAAAGCTGGTCCCAAAAAATTACTTTGCCGGCCTGATTATGGACAAACTGCACGTTGCCGTCCTGCGAGACGACGATGGCCAGGCAGTCGGGAGCGGCCAGGCAGAGACGGTAGGCGGCCCGGTGGCGGGTGCCGCCGTGGTCGGCGGGCAGGGCCTGCAGGGTCTCGCCTTCGACATCCAGGGCGCGGTACACCTGGCTCAGGGGCACCTGGGTGGCCTGCACTTCCACCCCAAAGCCAGCCAGCTCCATCTGGTGCGTGAGCACGAGGGCCCCGTCTACGGCGCCCATCGCCGCCAGGTCGTACCCAAACTGGTCTACTTCCGCCGTCAGGCGCAGCAGCTCGGCATCGGCTGATTGCTGGTAGTGGGCCCAGCTCAACTCCCCCAGCGCCAGCAGGCGGTGCAGGATGGCTTGCACCAGGGTGGGGTAGCGCGGGCCAGCGGCCGGGGGCCGCAGGCGGTACTTGGGCCGCAGCACGCCGCCGGGGGCAAGCAGTTCGGCAACCCGGAGCGTGGGCACCAGCACCACCAGCATCCCGTGGCCGCTGCTGCGCGCCTGCGTGAGGGCGCAGCGCTGCATGCGCAAGACCAGCTGCAGCAAGCACTCGTTTTGCCCAGTCGTCCACGCCAGCCCGGCCGCCAGCGACCCGGCCAATTGCTGATTTTCCAGAAAGCGGCCCACCCCCCAGGCCCTGGGATGCTGCAAAAAGCCGTGCCCCTCAATGCGCCCGCGCTGCAAGGTGAGCACGCGCTGCCCCCCGTAGTAGAAGACGAGGCCATCCGGGCCACTTACTTGCACCAGCAGCGCCTGGGGCGCACTCGCTCCGCGGTGTCCCACCTCGTCGGCCGACTGGTCCCACTGGTGCCCGCTAAAGAGCAGGCCCCACAAGTGCAGTTGGCCATCGGGCGTCGGCTCGACGGCCAGCAGACTGCTGGCGGGCTGCACGGCCGAGCTAAGCCGGCGCACTTCCTGCTCGTTCCAGGCCCGCTCTTCCGCAAAATGCACGACGTGAAAATCGGTGAGGGCCACGGGCTGGGCAGCCAGCTGGGCCGGGGAAGCCAGCACGGCGTGGCAGCGCACCGGCTGGCTTTCCTCGAACAGGAGGCTGGCCTGGTAGAGCACCGAAATGAAGAGTGTCAACACGTCCGTCGTCGGGAGCGGCGGGGCTTCAGCGGGCCAGCGCTCTCGCAGAGCGAGCGCCAGGTCGGCCGGATAGTAATGCGAAGGGGTCATAGCTGGCGGCCAAATTGCGTGGGCGCGGGTGATAGTAGCCTCGACCACCAGCTAATTTTGAAGCGCACTAGCTAGCCGTGAATGCCTCTTTCAACTGCTGGTTGGCCCGCTCCGGGAGTGCGTCACCGTGTCCGAATGCGGCCCGCTCAAAAGGGTACTCCGCTACGCGCAGAATACTCTGCTGGGCCAGGGTGCGGTCCTCGTTTATAGTGCTATACTTCAAGCCCATCACGTGGGAGCAGATGTCGCCGGCTATCAGCAGGCCCTCTTACCGCAGCAGCAGGCAGATGTGGCCCGCGCTGTGGCCAGGCGAGTGGATGACTTCCAGCCCCCCCGCCAGGGGCAACACTTGGCCGTGCGCCAGTGGCTCGTCCACGGGCAGGGGCTCGTAGGTGGTGCCGGCGTACTTAATAAAAAACAGGTACACCAGCAGGTTGACCAGGCCGGGCGTGCGGGTGGTGCCGGGCCGTTCGGCTATGCCTTGGGCTATCAGCGGCGCGTCTAGGGCGTGGGCGTACGTGCGCGCGCCACTGCCACATCGACCACGGCGGCACTGCCGCCGTGGTCGATGTGGCAGTGGGTGAGCAGCAGGTGGCGAATCAGAGCCGGGTCATGGCCCGATTCCCGCACGGCCGCAAAAAGTTTATCTGCACTGTTCGGGTAACCCGTATCGATGAGCAGCAGGCCATCTTCCGTTTCCAGCAGGTAGCAGTTCACCAAGTTCAGCTTTAATTGCCACAAGCGCGGCGTTAGTTGGACAATAGCCATGACCAGGAAACAGGAAAAGAGTGAAACGAAAGCGTAAGCTAGGGTAGTCTCTGCGCAACAGGGTCGCGGCCGCCATTACCGACCCGTCTGGCTCAATCATCAGGCTAGTTTGTGCAGGTCAAGGTTTGAGCGTAGAAACCCTGATTTCTTTAGAATCCGGTGGGAGGGTGATAAAGGTGCCGTCTACCCCACTTAGCCAGCCCTTGGCCCGCACGCGCTCCAAACCCCGGTAAAACAGGCGGTAAGTGAGCGGATTGGCGGGTGGCGGGTTCAGGTGGGTGAAGACCAGTAGGGGCACCTGCGCCTCATTGGCGATGCGGGCCGCGTCGGCCGGGTCGGTATGGTAGGCCTGAATGTCACCCATTAGCTGCTTCAGGCGGGCGTTGCCGGCGCGCGCGGCCGACTGTTGAATAAGCTGCACTAAGTGCTGCGACTGGGCCTCGTGCACCAACACGTCGCTGCCCCGGGCGGCGGCAACCAGGGGCGGGTGGTAGCGCGTGTCGCCGCTGATGATGACCGAGCGCCCCCGATAGTCGAACCGGTAGGCATAGGCGGGGGCCGCCGGCGCGTGGTTCACCTCAAACGCGGTGACGGTCAGTCCACCCAAGTGGAGCGGGGTGCTACGCCGATTCAGTTGGGGCGTTGGCGGGCCAGCCAGTGGAATGGTGGTTGCCCGCATGCTGGCCGCCGCCGGAGGCAGCAGGCCGGACCCGGTGTTTTCCATCCGGTAGGCCTCATCCTGCGCATACGCTTCGTTGAAGCCCGCCACCACCCGCGCGACTCCGGGGCCGCCATACACCGGCAAGGGCCCTGGGTGACCATCCAGCCAGGCGTTGGTGTTGACCTCGCCTAAATCGCCGATGTGGTCGGAGTGAAAATGCGTCAGGAAGACGGCACCCAGCTCCCGACCCCGCAACTGCCACAGCGCCAGGTTGCGCCCGCTGCCCGGCCCCGTATCCACCAGGTAGTACTTACCATTGGCAAACACAGCCAGGCAGCTCTGGGCCCGGCTGGGGTCGGCGAACGGGGCCGACGTGCCACAGAGCAGCACCTTTAGGGCATCGTCCTTAAAAAAAGCGGTGTTCGCCGTTCGCAGGTGCTGCGTCACAAAGAACGTAAACAGCCGCTCCTGCACGGCCGGAATCAGCAGGGTGCCGCCCACTGCCAGCAGGAGGCTCACCAGGGCTACCCCTGCCCGGATGAGCCAACGCGCGTTTCGTTTCATAGTGCAGGGTTCTCCTTCACTGGCCGCGTCCCCACCAGCAGATAAGCAGAATACTCCCCGCCGGTGTGCAGCCGGCACCGGGCCTTGCCGCTGGGCTGGTAGGCGGCCGGGAACTGACCACGGAATACGCTTCGGGGATAGAACCAGTGGCCCTGGATATCGAGTTGCAGCTGCTCCCCCTTCCGCAGCCGCGTGGCCTGCGGTCGCAGGGCAATCGCGACCGGCACTACCTCGCCCGGCCGCAACGGCTCGTCTCGCTCGTGCCGGTGGACGGGCTGCGCCGGGGTAGACAGAACTGGGTCCAGCTCCCGCTGGGCCGCCCGCTGCCAGCCCTTGGAAACCATATCGCCCGAAAAGCCATACGAACCCTCAAAAACGACCTCGACCCCGGCGCGGAACTTGCGCAGCCCCGCGAACAGCGATACATCGTCTGCCCCCTGCACGTCCAGGTACAGGTATAGCGCCATGTCACCGATAATATCCAGGTCTTCCGGCACCGTCCAGACGAAGCTCGCGCAGCCCTGGGGAGTTTGAAAGCTGGCCGTAGCCGCAGCCCCAGGCGCCGGCTCCCCGTGCAGGGTGCCCGCGGCCGCGTCCAGCCACAGCTTGCGCCAGTGCAGGTCCTGGGGGGGCCAGGCCGACTCCGGCAAAACGGCGACCGGGTCGGCCCCGGCCTCGGTGATGGCCAGGCGCACGGCGGGCTGCGCGGCCCAGCCGTTGGCCGTCCCCTTGAGCACGTAGTCAAAGAACCGGATGCGGGTGCGGGTCGCTTCCTCGCTGTAGTAGGCGCACCACTTGCCATCGCGGTGCGTGTAGAGCCATTTCTGCACGGAGCCCGCCCGGCGGAAGACCTCAAACGAGCCGCGGGTGTGCAGGAGGTGGTCGGAGAAGCTGCCGCAGACCAGGATGGGAACCCGGATGTCTTCCAGCCGGGGCGTGCGGGCCTGGTACCAGTCGTCGCGCAACGGGTGGTCGATGATGGCCTGGTACAAGGAGGTGCGCACGCGGGCTTCCTTACCCGTCAGCCAGCTCCACAGCTTGCTGAACCCTTCTTCCCGCACCCCACCCGGCCGCGCGAAGTCCCGGTACAGGTCGCTCAGGCCCTCCCAGGGGCAAATGGCGGCCAGGTGGGGCGGCTGGAGCGCGGCCACCTTGTACTGGCTGATGGCCAGGTACGAGACGCCGTCGAGCCCTACTTTACCCGATGACCACGGCTGCGTGCCGGCCCACTCAATCAGGTCGTAGTAGTCCTCGGCTTCGCCGTCGGAAAACAAGTCCCCTACCCCCTCGGAGGTGCCGCCCCCGCGCAGGTCAGCGTTAATTACTGCGTAGCCCTCCCGTACCCACACGGCCGGGTCGGGAGCCTCCCAGCTGGTGTAGGCCGAGAGGCGCAGGGGCCGGGGCTGGGGCAACAGGCGCGCCTGCAAGGGGGCCCCCCGCCCCGTGCGGGTGTTGGCCGGAATCTTATCCTTGCCGTAAGGGTGCGCCGACATAATGACCGGGAATGGCCCCTCCCCAAGCGGCCGGAAGACATTGACGCGCAGCACGGTACCGTCGCGCACGGTCACCGGCTCGTTCCAGTCAACGTGCACATCGCCCGGCGCCGGCGTGACCTCGACCTGCGGGCGGAGGGCATTGCCGATAAAGCGCAGGCTGCGGACCACTGTGCGCAGCAGCGGCGTGCTGTTTTTGCGCAGCGCTGCGCGCCAAGCCGGAAGAATGGGGATTTTCATGTCGTTTTTTAAGAAATACCGACCTAGACGGAGTAGTCCTGGCGGGTGAAGGAGTGCTTGACTGATTGGCACTTAGTCAGGCACCTCCGCGTGCGTCTGCGGCTCTGCGGCCACGACGTGATTGGCCGTTTGTCGAAATTGCTGCGTGGCCAGATACGCCGTCATTCTGGCACGCATAATGGAGCCCAGCGGCCGGTGCGCCTCCAGCGAGTGAGCGGGGTTAAAGGAAAGCCGTTCCTGAAAATAGTAGGCCCGCTCGGGGCTATGCGCGTGCTGGATGGGTATGGTGAGCCGGGCGACGGTCATATAGGGACTTTCGCTTTCAGGCCACGCCACGGTGGCGTCTTCAATGGGCATCGTTTGTAGGTTGGTACACAGCTGCACCTTAAATTCAAATTCCGCCTGCTGCTGGCTGCAAAACGCGGATGTTGCCTTGCTGAATGCCTCATCGTCAGCGTCATTATCAACAAGTGGGTCGCCGATGCTGCGCAAGGTTTCTGCCGTTGGGAAGACCGCTACCTTCGCGATGTAGTCCCCATACCGAACCGGCACCTGGCTGTAGTAAGCATCGCTCAGGGGATGGCGGGGAGTTCTACCAAAGAACCGGAGTTGGTCACTGCTCAGTCCGACCGTTTCCAGGGCGGCTTCCACCCCGCGCGCCAAGCGCGAGCCGGCGACAACTACCCCTTCCGGCAGCGAAGGGGTATGAGATGCCACTCGTTTAAAGCTGCTTAAAAAGTGCGCCGCATCCGCATTCACGAAGGTGGAATCGAGCGCCAGCACCCAGTCCTGGGTGGTCGTTTCCTTACTTTCCGCCAGATGGGCACCGGCCACGTTCAGCACTTTTAAGGACAGGCCCCGTTGCCCGGTGGCCTTGTCGGAAATGGGCGCACTCGGGCCGGGAGACAGCCGAATCAACACCTCGTAGGCCTTGGGCTCGGCGAACATACCTTGACGTAATTCATCCGGCAGCCTGGTAAGTACCCGTAGAGTAGCCTTCAAATAGCCAAAGCCTTTGGCGTGCGTGGCCCGCATGACGCGGCCCTGCTGCTCACCGACGGTCCTGGCCATTTGCACCATCATCCTGTTTATTTGCTCGGTGACCTGCTGTTCATTATCCGGGATAATTTCCACGTCTTGCCTGTACAAGACCCATTTGTTCAGCTGACCAGGTGACTCTTGATTTATCATGTATCCAGCGTTCTGAGTAAGGCAGGTAAAACAGTGCTTTACAGTGGGCAAAAGGCAGGTTTCTGCGTGGGGGACCGCACCAGTGGCCCGGCTATGGTGAAGACTCTACCGGGCCTCTTTATGGCGGCACTCACACGCCCTGCTGGCGTAAGCTACTTGGCTGGTTGAGGGGTAGGTAACCGGAAGCTAAGGGCTACCTGCACGGCTACCCCGTTACCAACGGCGGGACTGAGTGGGGTTGGGGAGGCGCCGCCTACATTGACAAAATCCAGTACGCCCGTTGCCCGGTCATTTTGCCGGTAAATGTCCAGGTTGCGGATGAGGCTGTACCCCACCTTTGCGCGCAGGGCCAACTTAGGGTGCACGTAGTACTCGCCAAACAGGCCGACCAGGAACGTACGGTAGCGCACGTACTCATCGGCTAGCGCTAACCGGTAGGTGGAGTAGTTACCCACCAGATCGAGGCCAGCGTTCACCCGGGGGGTAGCCGCGTAAGCAACGGTCAGACTCGCCGGCACATCCCCAAAAACGCGTACCCGACTGGATACCTGCCAGTCTACGCCGCCCAGTACAATATAAGTAGGCCCGTAAAACGTTTGCCGGTAGCCGAGCGCGGCCCGTAGCGCCAGCGTCGGCTGCACGCGGTATACGCCCCGCACGATGCCGCCGTATTGCACGTCTTTGCCCGCCACCTGTTGAAAGTCGGAACTGAGGGTCGGGATAAAAATGCCCGTCAGCCGCAGCTTTTGCGTGAGTTGGCGGGTGTAGCCGAGCACCGGGGCTATGGCGTACAGGTGCTGCACGTCAAAACCCGGCCGGCTGCCGGTGAAGGACCAAACCTCTACCCCGCCCCCCAGCAGCAGGGCCTGCGACTGGTCGGGCTTAAGGAAAAAGGGAACCACCACACTGGCTCGGGTGCTAGACGCCCAGGAGTTGGATTCGGGGCCAGGCTTCCCACTGGGCAAGGGCAGCACTTCGGAACTCAGGCTAGCCCCTTCCGTGTAGCCCTGCCCCCACCCGGCGAAGGGCACGACGACCAGCAGGGCCAACAGGATCCAATTGTTTAGAAGCGAACAGGGCTGTTTCATAACGACCACAAAGGTGGCCGGCCCGGCGCGGCCGCCTTGCCCGATTCTTGCGGTTTGCGGGCGGCGCACTTGTGAATTCTTGCTATTCCCTACTCTATCGGGTGGCGCTGAAACGCCTGCGGGCTGCGCCCCACGGCCCGCTTGAAGGCCGCCGAAAAGCTGGCCGGCGAGGCAAAGCCCAGCGCGTCGCCGACGTCGGCCACCGGGGCCCCGCCCAGGCGCAGCAGGTATTGGGCCCGCCGGATTTTCCAGCCCAGCACGTACTGGTAAGGCGGCAGCCCCGTGGCCTCCTTGAAGAGTCGGGCGAAGTGAAACACGCTCAGGTGGGCCAGGCCAGCCAGGGTTTCCAGCGTCACGGGGGCTTCGGCGTGGGCCTCCAGGTAGGCGTCAATGCGGGCCAGCACCGCCCCGCTCAGCCGCGGTTCCCGGCGGGGGCCCCGCGCCGGGGCTTGGTGCGCGAGGAGGTGGTGGCATAGCGCGTTGGTCAGCGACTCGATGTAGAGCAGGCCCAGTGCGTGCCGGCTGCCAGCCGCGGCCAGCAGCTGCCGGCCCAGCTGCATCAGAAAGGGGTCCTGAAACTGCGGCCGCCGGGCCAGGGCAAACCGCGGCCGGCCCAGGTCCTGGTCCGCCACCCGCGCCAGGTAGGGGTGGTCCACCGTGAGGTAGAGGTTATCGCTGGGGGTATGCCAGGCCAAGGTCATGTCGTATTCGCCGCTGGGGTACAGACCCAGGTCACCGGTGCGGAACACGTTCTGCTTCACCCGCGGGCCGCGCCGCTGCTCGATCACCAGCGGCACCTCGGCCTGGCACAGCATCAGCAAGTGGTGCGCCTGGTAGTGCGGGGGCAGCTCGCCGGCCTCCAGGCGGTACTGCTCCACCCGCACGCCCAGCCAGGGCAGGGCCGCACTGGTCACCAGCGGCGGCGTGTCGAAACTCTCGGAAACGTATTGCATGGGGGCTGGCAATAAAGTTTGGTACGGCTGGTATCCGGCTGGCTTCCTCTACGGCTTTCTGCGCCAGAAGCCCAGGAAAAGGCCCGCCCTACAACGGCCAGCACCTGAATGTAATTCCGTTGCAAACAATTAGGACTGCGGTTAGGCCTTGTCAACTGCCAACAGGCGGCGTCGACTTTTCGTTAATCTGGTAACCCGGGAAGCGTAGGATTTTGTAGCAGGTGCGGCGGGAGCCAATTAGGAAATGGTCCAGGAGCTGGCGGGTGGACTGCTGCCCCGCCTCCTGGAATTCTTTGACCGCCGGCGCGATTTTGGCCTTGGTTAAGAGTTTGGTCCACAGGATAAGCGGAATGCCTATGAGGTAAGCACTCCCGCATCAAAATAGGGGGTTCATAGGTCAGCAGGGCCAGTTTATTCAGGGAAACGGTGGTTAAGTGAACAACCTATTCATCCCTACAAGCACCAATTACTTCATACGCCTACTCAGCCTAATTATGCTAATCAATTGATTAATAGCAGCAAATAGTCCATAAAAGGCCCCATAATCAACGTACTACTTCTGTAAACATGAGAAAGCCCAACCGATTGGTTGGGCTTTCTCATGTTTGACGAGCTGCTTTAGCTTCTATATCTTGAATAAGTAGCATTCGGACTAGTGCTGCTAAACTCAAGCCTTTGCTTTCAGCATGGGTTTTTGCTTTTTCAAGCAAATCGGCTGGTAAGCGCATGTTTAGCGCCGCATCTTTAGCAGGCCTGGCTTTCATTCGTGGTTCTATTGTGTAGTACAAAGGTAGTCTTATGCTATGCAATGCGATACAAATTATAACATTTGGCTTTTTTTGTAATGCATTTGTGTAGTACATTTGTAGCGCTTCAGTTAGAAGCTCCACCTGTAAGTAAGCCAAAGAGGCCATCTCCAGCAAGAGATGGCCTCCGATATAGCACCTGTTAAGAGCAGGCACTTCGGTTGGGTCTTTTGTCAACCCTAATCCAAAAATACATGGCAAACCATGTAACTGGGATAAGTATGCTTGTGAGCGTACCCCCACCCTCTCTAGGCGAGCTACGTCAGCACGTCCTACTGCCCCTCATCGGCAATTCCCTTTTCAGCGAAGCGGAACAGCTGCGGGCCAATCATTTCGTCCACGAAAGCGACGATATCGCCCGCCTAACTCGTTGGGGCGCGAATGTCCTAGCCGAAATCGCCCGTCGTCAAGCCGAAGCTGCCCGCCAGCGCCGCGACCTCGCCACAGGTACCACGTTGCACCAGTTGCGTTCCGGGAGCTTCCGCCGCCACCGCGCCCGCTCGCCCCGGCCGGCCCCAACCTGGCAGCCCGGCACCTTCTTTCCCGATAGAGCTGACCGTCGGGCTGGCACCTTTGACCGCTTGGTCACCAGGCGCTTCCAGCCGGCCGACTCGCTGACGCTCGCCACCTTGCTTAGCCGCCCGCGCCGATGAGCTACCGCCGTGACCTCAAGCGGCTGCGCCGCGCCCGCCAGCAACTCAAACGGCAGCGCCACGCCTTGGTAGCCCTAGAATTAGAGGGAATTGTGACCCTCACCCTGCACGCGGTCACCCAGTCCCTGACGCTCGCGCTGCAACCCGAAACGCGGGACGAATTAGTGGACCTATTGCTGGGAGCTATTCGCCAGCGCCGCCTCACCCTGCGGGCCGAAGCTGCCCGAGCGCGCCAAGACTGGCAACAAATGCTAGACCGGCCACCGCAACTAACCGCCCCGGACGAGGCCAGTGCCTCACCGGCCCCCTAATCCGGGCTTCCTGCCAATTTTCCCCCACCGCCTGCCGCAGGGGGCTACCTCGTCGTGCCCTTGCGTGCAGCCATCTCATTGCCGTTTTCTTATGCCTACTATTTTTCAGCCTGGTGCAAAGCAGGTGCTGCCCTACGCTCAGGCGTCCGTCGCTCAGCGGGAGCAGCTACTAGCCTACTTGCGGCGCCGTCTGCCCCATCACTTCCCGACCCTTTCCATTGCCGCCCGGCTACGGGCGTTGTTTGAGTTCCAGCCCCTATTGCTATTCGCTGGCGAGGGTTCGGTTACGCTCGACCCGGCGGCGTTGCAGCAGTTGGTGCAGCACCTGGCCGCCTCCCCCGAGCTACCGCTACTTGACCCACCCGTGCACAGCCTGCTCACGCTCGACTTAGCCCAGGACTGCCTGCACAGCAGAGAGCTGGCCACCGCCGTGCTTCCCGAGCTAGTTCCAGCTACCGTCGGCCCCCGGCTTCTGGCGCTGCTCACCTACCTCTGCCAGCCGTGTGCGCTGGCCGAGCAGGTTGTCCAGGCCTGGCGCTGGGACCTGGCCAGTGCCCCTCCCCTCCCGCGGGGCCTGCCCGGGGGCGGCCCAACGCCTGGCAGCGAGGCTGCCCGGCAGTACCTGGCCCGGCTGGGCCGGGCACCCACGCCCTAAGGGTAGCGCTGGGCGAAATCATCCCGCCGCCATCCTGTTCCCTCCTTCGGGTAGTGGTGGACTAGGGCCTGGTCCACCCGACCTATCTTGTCGATTGTCCAGCCTTTCCTTTGTAACCGTGACTCCCGTTCTCCCCGCCGACTATCCGCAATTTCTGACCGAACTCAAAACCCGCATCCGGCAAACGCAGGTGCGGGCCGCGCTGGCAGTCAATGCAGAGCTGGTGCAGCTCTACTGGCACATCGGGCACAGCATTCTTCGGCAGGAGCAGCAGCAGGGTTGGGGCGCCAAGGTAGTGGTGCAGCTCGCCGCCGACCTGCGTATTTCTTTTCCAGACCTGACCGGCTTCTCAGCGCGCAACCTGCGCTATATGAAGGCGTTCGCGGCGGCCTGGCCGGACGAGGCAATTTTGCAGCAGCTTGCTGCAAAATTGCCCTGGTTTCATAATTGCCTGCTGCTCGACAAGACCCGTGACGCCACGGAGCGTGAATGGTACACCCGCCAGACCATCGAGCACGGCTGGAGTCGCAACGTGCTGGCCGCGCAGGTAGAGAGTGGGCTTTACCACCGGCAGGGCCGGGCCATCAGCAACTTCACGCGCACGTTGCCGTCCCCGCAATCCGAACTGGCCCAGCAGGTGCTCAAGGACCCCTACACGTTTGACTTTCTTTCGCTCGGGCCCCAGGCGCAGGAGCGGGACCTGGAGCGCGGTCTGCTGGCGCGTGTGCGCGCCTTTCTGCTGGAACTCGGCAAGGGCTTTGCGCTGGTCGGCAGCCAGTACCACCTGGAAGTGGGGGGCAGGACTACTACCTCGACCTGCTCTTTTACCACCTGCACCTGCGCTGCTTTGTTATCATTGACCTGAAGATGGGCGAGTTCAGGCCCGAAGACAGTGGCAAGATGAACTTTTACCTGGCCGCGGCCGATGACTTGCTGCGCCACCCCACCGACCAGCCCACCATCGGCCTGATTCTATGCAAGAGCCAGAACCGGGTGGTGTCGGAGTACGCCCTGCGGGGCCTGAGCCAACCCATCGGCGTGGCGGAGTGGCAACTCACCCGCGCTTTGCCCGCGGAACTGCTGCGTAGCCTGCCCACCACCGAAGAGCTCGACGCGGCCCTTGCCCCGGCCCCCGCTGGGGAATAATAGGAGGTATAGGAAGCTGCCCAGCACCAGAGGCAGTGGAGTATTGCTCACTGCGGACTCAGCCCCCAAACGAGCGTCAGCGCCAACACTGACTACTACCTTCGCGGTAGCAAGACGCCCCCGCCAATACCTAAAGCAGGTTTTTATCTTCTATATGCCTTCCTCGCCCGAAGCCACCAGTCGCGCGACCGCGCGGAAGCAAGCCTTGCAGGACCAGGTACTGGCTACTATCCAGGGCCGGCGCCTGGCTGGTATTGCCCTGACCATGGGCCTGGGCAAAACCCTCATCGGCCTGCGTGACATGGACCGCCTGCTCGCCGCTAGTCAGCCACCTGACCAAACCGTCGGCAAACCCTTTTTAGTAGCCGCCCCCACCCAGGCCATTCTGGACTCCTGGCCCCAGGAAGCCCAGAAGTTCGGGCTAGCGCACCTACTTGACCATATCGCGTTCACCACGTACCGCTCGCTGGGCAAGGCCCTGGCGGCCGGCACATATCAGAAGCTCTACCTCGACGAGTGCCACGCCCTGAAGGACTCGCACGAGCCGGGCCTAAAAGCCCACGCGGCCAAGAAGCGCAGCATCCTGGGCCTGACGGGCACGCCACCCGCGCAGGCGAATTCCGAGAAAGGCCGACTGGTAGCCACCTACTGCCCTATCGTGGTCGACTACACCACCGACGAGGCGGTGCTCGCCGGCCTGCTCAACGACTACCGGCTGGTCGTGCACCGCCTGCCGCTGCGCACCGTGCGCGACTACGTGCTCACCACCAAGTCGGGCAGCCAGTTCACCACCAGCGAGCGGGAGAACTACCACTACTGGAGCAAGCGCTTGGCGGGCGCCGCCCAGGACCAGCTGCCCATTGAGACGCTGCGCATCCTGCGTATGCAGGCCCTGATGAACTACCCCGGCAAGGGCCACTACATGCGTTCTCTGGCTGACCAGCAGACGGACAAGGTCTTGCTTTTTACCTGCAACCAGCAGCAGGCCGAAGCGCAAGCCGACCACACCTACCACTCCAAAAACAAGCACAGCGAAGCTAACCTAGCCCTGTTCAATGCGGGGAAAATTCAGCGTTTGGCGTGCGTGGCCCAGCTCTCAGAGGGCATCAGCATCCCGAATCTGCGGGTGGGCATCATCTGGCACGCCTTCGGCAACGAGCGCAAGGCGGCCCAGCGCATCGGCCGGCTGCTGCGCCTCAACCCCGACCAAACGGCCACGGTGCACCTGCTCATGTACCAGGATACGGTTGATGAGCAGTGGGTGGCCCAGGCGCTGGACGCCTTCGACCCCACTAAAATCAGCTACGTCGACGCGACTAACTATGAGCAATTACTCCCATTCGTACCGTCTGAGAAGCCCTTGCCGACTAATCAGGGGTAGAAGCTACTCAGCCAGGGCAGCTACCCCAACGCCGACTTGGACCTACTGAATAATACCTGGTATTTAGCATATAATAAGGCGCAACAACTGGGTTTATAGCAATTAGTCGCTGCTTTATGCGGCATATTTGCTGCATGATTCTTCTGCTGCTATCATGCGCTTACCGCTGCGAGTAAGCTATCTACTTACCCCGGTGCTCAGCGCCGTGCTAGCCGTGCCCGCTGTCGCCCAGCAGGCAGGTGACTACACGATTAGCGGCCAGGACATGCGCCTGGCCGGGCAGACCATCTACCTGCTTCCGGCCGAACGCCCGCTGCACGCGGCCATCTTGCTGGCTCTGGACTCGGTCCGGGCGGACGCCACAGGCCACTTTGAGCTGCGCGGCCGGGTACCCGCCCCCGATATATATCACCTGCGGGTGGGTCGGCAACCCAGAGGCCAGGTCGTACCCCTAACAGGCCAGCCGGAGCAGCTGACCGCGCAGGTAACCGAAGTGCGGGGGAATACCCGGCAGGCACCCGCCGCCTACCTCCTGCAAGCCAGCGGTTCGCCCGCCGTAGCGCTATTGCGAGCCTTTCAACCGTATTTTAGGCTGCGTGACACCGCAGATCCTGCCGGAGACCAGCACCTGCGCCGCCTGGAAAATATGCTCCGGGCGCAGGCCGCTTCCCCCCTGGCGCCCTACCTAACCTTCCACTACCTGCGATTGCACGCCAGCGCCCGGCCCCTGCTTGACTCGCTTACCACGCGCTTTGCCCGGGAGCAGCCTGCCTCGCCCTACCTGCCCAGGCTGCGCGAGCTACTCGCCGCCGCGCCCACCCTGGCTATCGGGGCGTTGGCTCCCGACTTCACGCTACCCGACCTGCACGGCCAGCCCGTGACCTTGAGCAGCCTGCGGGGCCACTACGTGCTCGTGGATTTTTGGGCTTCGTGGTGTGGCCCCTGCCGGGCGGCTAATCCCACAGTAGTAGCGGCCGACCAGCGCTACCACGAACGGGTACCTGGCTTCACGGTGCTCAGCATCTCTTTTGATGAGCAACCCGCGGCCTGGCAAAAGGCCGTGGCGCAGGATGCCCTGCCCTGGATGCAGGTAACTGACCAGCGAGGCGTGTGGAGCCCGACCGGTCATTTGTACCAGATTGTGGGCATCCCGGCCACCTTTCTGCTCGACCCGCAAGGCCGTATTATCGCCAAAGACCTGCAAGGCCCCGCGCTGAGTCGGGAACTGGGTCGTTTGCTGAAGTAGCGCCGTCTTGGGCTGACGGACCAATCTGCGGCTTATCCGGCCGCACTAATCTGTGTCGGCCACTACCTCGTTGATGGCCGTCAGCCGGGCCACGACCCGCGCCAGGCCCGCCCCCGTCCCATCCAACTCGACCGATACCATCAGCGGGTGTTTTGCCGGCCGGGGTAGCCCTTCGCCCTTGGGCGCGCTACCCTCGCTGGCCTTGCTCATACCCCCCGGCGCGGCCGGCACCAGCTGCTGGGTGAGGTCCTGGCTTCGGAGCGCTTCGATACTTACCTCAAACACCTGGGCCAGCTTGGTCAGCGCATCGAGCTTGGGCGTGGATTTGCCGTTCTCGTAGCGGCTAATCGTGTTGTAATCAGTGGCGAGCTGGTCGCCCAACTCAGACTGCGATAGTTCAGCGCGCCGCCGTAAAAAGCGCAGGTTTTTAGCAAAGTACATGGCCGTTCGGGAAATCAAGCGAAATTACCGGCCTGTAAATCTGTATTTTACTGCAAATTGCTAAATTTTATCTTGTATAATGCGGCTTTAGGCGCCTAATTTGCTGCATCTTACAACAGCTATTTAGTGCAAGTAGGTCCGAATCTTTTTTACCACCTGGCGGGTAGCGTAGCCGCTCACTAACAATGCGTTAGGGTCGGTCGCCTGCTGCTTCGCGCCACCCATCTCTACGCAATCGTGGCGGGTTTTCACCACCAGGCCACCCGCCGGGGTAGGACAGTTCCGCTGACTACTTGCTTTCACCGTTCCGCTTCTGCTCTCATGTCCGTAGTTCCCCCTGAAGGCCTAACTGGCTTGCCCTTTGCTCAGGCCTCGCCTTTCCTACGCGCTCAGGCGATGGCCACTGCCCACCATATTCTGGGATTGGCCTACCCTTTTGTCGTGGAGGCGCAGTGGCACCAGGCCTTCGATGACCTGCAATTGCCGCTCTTCCGGTTCGGCGACGGCCCGGCTAGCCTCTCCACCGATGGCCTCGCGGCGCTGGTGCAGTATCTCGAAACCCGGTACCGGGCTACTGCGGCGGCGACGCCAACGGCGGCCGCGACTCCTCTACCTGCGGTTGCTGCGGTGCCGCCTACCAAGCAGACCTACTCCATCCACCCCAACCTGGTTACTCGCTTGGAGCGCGTCAGCTACTGGTGCCGGCAGACCCGCAGCCGATTGGTCAACCAGGCGCTAAGCCAGCTGCTGGACCAATACCCGGAAGCCAGCGTCCCCGTGCCGCAAGCCTAGAGGCCGTTGGTTCAGCACGTCGGCTAGCGCCTCTTTGCTTGACTTACGACCATTCCCCACTGCCTTACTCAGCTTCCCTGCTCCCCTTTTCATGTTGAAAGCACTATTACTGCTCGCCCTGCTACCGGCTTCGCTGGCTGCCGTCCCCCACCTGCGTTTCGCCGGCCCCCGCCCGGCGGAGTCGTCCCCGTCGCAGACCCGGCCGCGCCCCCGGCCTCACAACTACGGCGCGCGGGCTGATTCGCTCAACGGCATCCCGGGTCACGCTTTTGGCGAGCCTCGCAGCAGCTTTCCGGAACTGGAAACCAAGGGCTACCAGGACCTGGATGGCTACACCTACTACGACGCCAAAGAAGGGAAGGAACTGGGCTGGTTTGGCAAAAATACTGGGCACGTGCGCACCACCTACCGTTTCTACCAGGACAAGTTTGCTTCCTTCGATGCTTCGGCTCAGGGCACCGACCGGCCATTGCTGGCCGAGGAAGCAGTGTATCTGTTTGGCAAAGGACTGCCCGAGTCGCCCAAAAACCTGGCCTACGGCGAAGCAGCCGTGAACTGGGAAGGCCAGCGGGTACGGGCGACGCTCTCCGATGGCCACAACGAATGCCGGCTGATAATCAGGAGTAAGCTCGCCGCCGCGCAGAAAGCAGCGGCCGAAGCCGCCCAGAAAAAGGCGGAAGCCGCCGCCCGGGCCGCCAAGCTCCGGGCGGATAACGCGCCAGCGGCTCACTAAAAAAGCAAGTGTCCGCTATGGCGCCCAACAACCCGGTCGTGCTGAGCGCCAGAAGCGACTCATCTGGATTGAACCTGGCCAGGCCGCAAGCAAGTACCAGTTTTTCTGGGAGAGCAGTTAGGTGCGGATTGCTTATAGCGAGCAGAGAAGTGACATGGGCAGGCCAGCAACAATTCCTACGGGTAATCAAAAAACTATATTGCTATCCCTGACTCTCGACCTTGCCCACTCTCGAATTGCTCCCGAAATTTCCAGTTGATGGCTTGCTGCTGGTTGTATGCCTGGGTGAAAGACTGGGTTCCCACTTGCAGGTCATGGTGCGCAAATTGGTGTTCACTGCCCTTTACTGATAGTAAGAACTGGCCTGGACTAGGTTGTTTTACTTCAATGCCCAACTTGTCGGCTTCCCTAATAAACGAGCTGTGGTAACTCTCCGTGTGGAGGTTTTTGGGAATGACTTCCAGGCAGACACGTTCAATCTGGGCTTTTTCACGAGCTTGATCATCTTTCCGCTGCTGCCGCTGCCGCTCGTCTAATTCGCGAGCTTTCTTTTCAGTCTCTGCTTTGCGGTCAGCTTCCACTTGACGCTCGTCTTCCGCCTGCTGGCGAGCCCGCTGCGTGGCAAGCTCTTCTGCTTTGCGGTCGTCTCCGGCCTTCTTTTTGGCCTCTTCGGCCTGCTTAGCATCCAGTTTTTCCAAGCGAGCGGCCCCACCAGGGTAGCTTGCTAACTGCTGCTCAAGCTCGTCATGAGCTTTCTGTCCGTCTTTGATAGGATTGTATAGTTCTGCTGCGGCCATGTAGTCGTTGGCCTGCTCAGCCTGCTTGACTTTCTCGCGCAGGTCATTTAACTGTTGCCGCCCATCCTCTACTGCCTGTACGTCTTGGTCAAGCAGTTTATTTCCCCTGGCCAGTACATCCGCCGGCACTGCTGCTCCGCTCGCCAGACGACGAGCCAGGTTATCCGCACTGGCCACTTCCGCCTGCCAACGTTCATGAGTAGCTTCTTTCAGCTCTTCTGAGGTGCCCAATTGCTTTTTGAGTTCCTGCACCTGGTCCTTTGAGGTGCCCAATTGCTTTCTGAGTACCCGCACTTGTTCCTTAGCTGCCGCATTTTCGAGGGCTAGACTCAAGGCCTTCTCCGCCCGCTTATTGGCCTCCTCTACCTGGGGGCGCACCTGGTCGTTTACCACTTTCGTTTGCTCATTCGCCCACTTCTGCAGGTCACTAAACCGGGTGCTTGGCTCTTTTACCTCGGCTGGCTTGTAAGCTATGGGGCCTACCAGTTCCCCTATCTGCTGCACGGTCTGGGCCTGCTGGCCGTAGAACTGGCGCATGGGTTTATGCTTGGTCTGGCTGTTCTCCACCCCGCGCTGGAGGCCGTGCTCCGCCATCGCGTCCGCGTAGCTATTTTGATACTTTTTCAAGGTCGGCCTTCCCACCATTTCGTGGGCGGACAACCGTCCGTCCGGCGTAATGGGAATGATGAGAGCGTGAATGTGGGGCGTTTTTTCATCCTGATGGATTTTGAAGGCCACCACATTTTCCTTGCCGAACGTTTTCTGCAAATAAGTCAAATTGTCTTGTGTCCACTTACTGGTGGAGTAATCCGCCGCCTGCCCTTGTTCATTTCGCTTGAACCACTCTGGGGTAGCTGTCATCACCACTTCCACGCATCTAATAGCATCACTCCTCCGTGGGACGATGCCTGCTTGTAAGATGCGTTCGTTGGCTAGGTCCCAATAGCTACGCTCGGCCGGGTTGAGGAATTCCGAGCTGGGATGCGGAGCCTGCTCATCAGCATTGTCAACTGAGTACTGCCGATAGTTATGGGCGGTAGTAGCAGTAGCGTGCGCTTTATCGGTTATTTTTTTGACGCGGAAGATGGCGTACAAAGGCTGAGACATAAGAGAGGGTATTGGGGCCACCTGACCCAAATATTTTGAAAAACTTATTTTCTAAGTGTAGTGTGTGTACACATCCGATTCATGTAGACACACTAATCAAATTGAGCCTACCTGGATAAGCAAAACCCAAGCTCGACCGTAATATACGACTTCTTACCCCACTGCCTTAAATTTTCACCTGAATTTCAGTACGCCCCCTTTGTTGCGATTCTTCTGCTTGACCGGTACTAGTCACCCTTACGGGTGTCTTTAATCCTTGCCAAGAGTCGCAACACCCATCAAAACACCTGCTGAATCCTTCGCATCACTCTGCTCTCAAGTCAACCCTACCTGATTTTACCAGTGCTTAAAAACAGCCCGACTTCACCCTTGCCGAAATGACCTTACCGCCCTGAAACTGCATTACCCTGGCCTACCCCACATCCATACTGCGAGTCCAGGTAACCTATCTTATTGGACCATTTACCACCATTAATCTGAATAAAGCACCATTTTCAACTCACCCCGGCGCACTAATTTCTAAATCGACCATACGTAGCCTAATTCTCCGACAACACCGCCCAGCCCAGAATCAGCCAGCGTTCAAATTATGATTAAGTAACTAAGTATGGACCACTAATTCCTCAAACTCAATAATTGTATAATTCTAACACAACCCCACTCTGTAGTTACAAGTCATCCTTGCCTTTTGACAACAGCATTCCGCCTAACATAGGGTAATCAACCAGACAGCTAACCGCTACGCAATTACTCGACTATTTTCACAGCCTGAGTAGCAGTCCTCCCAAGCCTAGTTACCTCTCTGTTCCAAATAGCCTCTAAAAGCTCTAGAATCACACCTTGCTTCAACGATGGGCCCAAAACTGCACCCCACTACGCCTTTAACTTCTGAATGCCTAAGCAGGTCCGTAAACAAGAAATCAATCGGTATCTACCCGTTAACTAGCCCCAGCTTATTTCATGCACCAGCTTTCACATAAATTTAGTTGATGCATACGTACATCTCCCGACAGATTTGCTTCTCAAAATGGGGGTAATATTCTAAAAATACTATCTATTTTTATCTACCTGGATGAGGGTGTTTACCTGCATTACCTATGTTACCAAAACATTTATTTCGCTGAGTATTGGCAGGAAATAACAATTTACCTGGTTTTCTTGACTTATCTGGATTACGTCCATTACCAGTGTTACCTACGTTACCTATTTGTACACCTATCCGAAAAGACAAGACTGGTTAGTCACTCGAACTGGAAAAGGCAGTACCCTTAAGTTTATAGTTAAGAAAATAAGAACAAAAAAATCCCGGTCGCCAAAGTCTGGCCACCGGGATTTTCTTCGCTCCTACCCTACTTCGATTATCACAAGCAGGCTTCACAGCTTCTTACCACAGTACCGATTCTTAATCTATCG
The DNA here is from genome assembly GCA_964657755.1 of uncultured Rhodanobacter sp. Taxonomy (GTDB): domain Bacteria; phylum Bacteroidota; class Bacteroidia; order Cytophagales; family Hymenobacteraceae; genus Hymenobacter. The sequence goes on along the minus strand of CAZZWL010000018.1, from coordinate 8,891 downwards.
GTAACTGGCAACCTTATGATAAGTACGGTCATCATAAAGAGAAACTAGGCGCTCATTTGTCGTCGTCCGTCTGCGGGCCAGTTGTCGGCTGCTTAATGCCATGCTTAGGTGTGGCGCCTGCGTGCCGGCCCTGCTGAATACGGACCCGTAACAGTTGCTCCTGCTCCCGCAACTCGGCGGGTCGTGGTGGAGCCGGCTCTTGATTAGTCAAACGCAAATCCAGCGCCTCTTCCACCAATTGTTTTTGCGAGTAGTGATAATCACCTTGCGAGCGGCGGGCATGCACGTAGTCGCGGATTCGCTCGAGATAGCTTTCCTCCAGCACAAACGTCTGGCGCACATTACGGCGCCCGGCCGACTTGCTCGCCGACATGGTTGACGTTGGTAACAATGGTATTTCTGGTTGAGGAGTGTTACCTGTTTTACCAGCCTTACCCTTTTTACCAGGCTTACCTTGGACAACCGACGGGATAGCTTCCCTTCCAACTTCTAGATTACTATCTATTGCTGGCTGCTGGCTGGTAGTGCCCACCTCAACGCCAGGGACACTGGTATCCTCAACCTGACTTTCTACTAGCGGCGTTGTGAAAGTAGTCAAAGTCAGTGCCGGTAGAATTACTTCCTCGGTCATGTCAAAGAAGTCCCGTTCGAAGAGGGGCTTCGGCACAGCGCTCCCCGACGCGAGGAGGTCTTTAAATGTTTTGGTCATATACTAACGAGAGGTTGGCGGGTCAGAATTTCTGCCGTGAGCGCCTGGTAGTCCGCAGCCCCGGCACTGGCGGGCGCGTATGTAAAAATGTCTTGGTGCAGGTGCGGGGCCTCTCCCAGGCCAATGCTCTCGCGGACCACGCTTTCCATGACCAGGCCAGGATACTTGACTCGCAGCTGCTCGGCCGTTTCGCGCCGCAGTATTTTACGCTTATCAAAGCGCGTAAAAAAAGCGCCTCCTACCTCCAGCTCGGGATTCAGACGCTGCCGCACGCGCGCTACCAGTTCCAGCACTAGTTCCAGCCCTTGCAGCCCAAACAGCTGGGCCTCTAGCGGCACAAAGATTTGTTGCGCACAGGCGTAGGCATTGAGTGCAATCAGGTCCAGGGCCGGGGGGCAGTCGAGCAGGATAAAGTCACAGCGCGTCTGGAAAGGGGCTAGAAGCTCCCGCAACAGGAATTCGCTGCCCGGCTCCCTTCCCTTGGTACGCTCCATTGCCGATAGCGCCGGCGAGCCAGCCAATAGCACCAGGTTTTGCGCGCATGTCGGGTAGGCCGTGGGGCGGTACTCGCCCAGCAGCGCTCCATTAATATTACGCGGGGCCGCTTCCATACCTAGGGCCTGCGTTAAATTCGCTTGTGGGTCCAGGTCGACCAGCAGCACGGTGTGGCCAGCCCGCGCCAGCGCCGCGCCAATGTTGAGCACGGACGTGCTCTTACCAACTCCCCCTTTTCGGTTACTGATTGCTAAAACCCTAAACATAATAGAATTTCATGCCGCACTCAGGGTATTTCCAAACAAACTACATAAAAAAAGTGCAGCAATTTTATTTTATCGAATTAGTTATACGTCACTTGTCCCATAGTCATATCAACTAGCAAAATACTCTACAAGGCAGCCCTGAGCCTACCATCCTACCCAGTGCAGCCTTGTTATCTTCCCGTCAGTTCGCTTCTATTAGGACTTGTAAGTAGCTTACTAGCAAAAAGCCGTTTGCTGCGCTACTGACTTTGCAGTCCCATTACTACTTGCTGCGCCACCACTGGGTCGGCCAGGTAGCCTTCGATGCCGTGGCGGTTATCGGTGAAGTTGAGCACATCGCTCTTATTCTCTATTGGAGGCGTAATGTTGAAGGTCCGGGCATCAAGGGGCGCGAGCGCCACCACATCCCGGTCATCATAGGCGTTAAACCACTGCCCGACGCAGGGCGGCGATACCAGCGGAGTAGCCAGTTGCTGCTTAACGGCCCGAATGCCCAGCGGCGAGCCCACGGTCACCAGTTTCGGATACTGCGGCGTGGCGGCCCGAGCGCGCAGTACGTTGTAGGCTACCACGGTGCCGAGTGAATGGGCTACCACTACGTAGGGCTCGTTGCCAAGCGCATCCGCTACTACCTTATCAATCTGGGCCCGCACGCCGGGGTACGTCAGGTAGACGTAGACATCGCGGGTGAAAGCGTCAATCAACCGGCTGTTCAGCCCCGGGATATGGTCAAGCGCCCGGATGATAGCCTGCACCCATTCCCAGTTGGCCGGCCCTTTCTGAATGGGCAGGTTACCGGTTTCCAGGCGAATGTCCGACTCACTTACCCCAGCGCGGGCGGCGATTTCAGTTAGGATTTCGCCCTGCAACGCCTCGTTGGATATGGGGATCGGTCCTTTCGCCCGCAGCTCCTGCCCCAGCGGGGTCCCTACCTGCGCGACCAGGTCCGCCAGCAAATCGCCGTAGTAGGCAAATTCCACGACCGTGTCGGCCGGCAGTTGCACGTGGCCCCGGTCGCAGCCGTAGCGCAGCGCCGCCAGCCAGTCATACTTGAGCTGCGCGGGGTCCTAGCTAGCCTGGCCCCGGCCGTGTATCAGGACGAGTTTCATGGGGTTGTGGGGGGTTGTAAAGTCGTGAAGACAAAGGGCTACGCCCTCTGCCGTGTAGGTGGTCCACAGGGCGGGCAGCAGGTGCGCCCGCAGCCGCTCGTGCAGGAGCAGGTAGAACGGATTATCCGGCGTCAGCAAGGCCCAGCCTTGCGCCAGCAGGGGTGCAAACGGCACGACCGAGAAATCAGGAGCCGCCGGGTAGGTAGATTCCCGGTAGCGGGCAGTCAGCAACTCGATGTCAAAGAGCCGGGGGAGCGCCGGGTCTTCGGCCAGCCAGCGCTGAAGGCGGGCTACCTCCGCAACCTGGCCCCGCTGTGCATAGCCGTAGGCCGCGTACAGCCCCAGAGTAGGGTCGAATCCGTGGGAGCCATGCAGCCAGGTAGCCAAGGGGACCTCCGGCAGCGCCAGTAGGTTGAATTCGCCGTAGCGGGCCTGCACCGCAGCCAACGCCTTTATCTTTTCCCGCTCGGCCGCCCCGGCCGCCTGAACTTGGAAACGGGCCGTGGCGAGGGCTGGCAGGTAGTTCACATTCAGCACCCGGTTTTCGGCCACCAGCACTACCCCGATGAAGCCGGGCAGAATGGCTAGCAGTGTGCCGGTACCGCGCCGGAATTGCAGCAGCATAGTTCCGGACGAGGGCGGGTCCTCCCCTACCCCGGGCTGGGGCACTAAGCGGATAAACTGACCAGTGGGGAACGGGAAACTACCGACTGGGTAGTCCACTTCCCAGCCGGGGGTTACTACCATTTCTACGAAATCCCCGATGAGCGTGAACCCCGTGGTCGTCTCGATGGGCAGCTGGCCGGGGTGGCCGCGCAACTGGGCTGCTTCCCGCACAAACGTTACGGCGGCGGGGTCGGGCGCCTGGTTGGTCGGGCGCGAGGAGCCGGCCTGCGCGGTAGAGGGAAAGATGAGTAAGCCCCGGCTGGCCTTTCCCCGATTGCCCCGGTAGCTATAGGTAAAGTCATGCTGATACTTGGGCGGTTCCTGACCCAGTGGTACGGGGGGCATTACGGCAAAGTATTTTGGGCTGGCCGTTTCGACGCGCACTACCGGCTGCTGGGTGAGCTGAATGTTGATGGCTGCCGCGGCCAGGGGCACCTGCTGCTCCAGGTAGGGTTTCAGGCGGCGCGAGGTGATAATGAAGAGCGCTGGGGTGCTAGCTGATAACTGTTCCACGAATCCTCCGCCGGGCGCCTGCAGGGCCTTGAGCAGGCAATCCATAAACAGGCCCCGGTAGTGCTGGGTGGCCTCGGCTTCCGGCACCTCCCAGGCGGGGTCGCCGGGACGGGTCGCGAAGAACACGTCTACTTCGCCACTCTGCGGGGTAAGCGTGCGATTTGGAAAAATGCTCCCGCCCACCACGCCGTTCAAGGGTGCGCCTGGGACAGCTGAGCGGCAAGCATCCGAGAAGAAGATGACGTGCGGAATGCCCGCGTTGCGCGCGTCCTCGACGGAGCGCACCAAATTGACGGCTTAGTTGGGATTCTGCGGCGCCCCGGACAGCAGCCAGTATTCCGTGCCTGGGGCCAGTAGAATAACGTGGCCCGAGAAGTAAACCAACAGTTGCTCGTAGGTACCCGCTTGCACGACGGCCTGGATGGCCTTAAAAATCTGCACGGAGTAGACTTCCTGCTCATTATCATCCACCAGCAGCTTCACGTCGCAGCCCTGGGCCGTGGCCCAAGCGGCCATGTCGCGCGCGCCCTTAGTGGCCGCCTGTAACGTAGTCATTCCGCCCGCTCGGTTGACCCCGATGCAGATAGCCGCGCGTGTTGCCATGGTCTTCTACCTTTCTTTACCGTAAGGAGCCGACAAGATAGGAGCGCAGCAAGAAGTGTGGGGCAGTGAGTTTCTAGGTTGAGCGGCGATTTGCTCGATTGTCGCCTAAGCCAACCGAAGAATTGGGGTACCCCACACTTTTTGCTGCGCTCCAAGATTATTTATCAGCTGGTGCTAATTGATAAGGCGGCTATCATGCAAGGGCTCGTTAGTTTGCAGAACCATAGTGACTAGGTGTTTACGCGTCTTCCTGAGCGCAATAAATTCAACCGCCCCCCCGAGAAAGTACAGCTAGGCGTACCCGGCAATCTAGCGGCCTTTGCTTGTAAACTTTCCCCAAAAGCACTACCTTTCAGCCATGATTAAGGAAGCCAAAAACGTGGACTTTTACACAACTGGCCGGCAACCTTCCGAGCAGGAATTTGCCCGCATCAGTGAGTGGATTAAGCAGGATAAGAAAAAACAAGCTGCCCGCAAATCGAAGTCAGCAACCGATACTAAACCGCTTATCAGCTAGGGTTATTACCCTAAAGGGCTAGTAAGCTGACTTGGGGGATGAAGGAAGAAACCGGGTGGAAGGCCGGTGCCTGCCCGACTTAAGCGACCTTAGTTTGGCTAGTGCTGAGCGGATTGCTAACTGACTGCGAGATATTTGAGGATATGTACGACTATGCCTGAGATAAGGCATAATTCCTGCGCTTGCCGGCTGGCATTCCCTGCCACGACACGCGCAACCGCGTCTTCCGCCGTCTCGACCCGCCGCAACGCGAAGCGTGTTTCATGCGCTGGGGGCCACCATCGTCTCCCAAGTGGCCGGAGGGCAGCTTAGGGTGGACGTTAAGCAGTTCCGCGGCCCAACCGGGGCCGGCCACCAGCTAGCACACAACTGGTGAACGTAGCTTTTAACTGAGGCCAAGATAGCAACCGTAGTCGCCCCGCACGACTTTTCCGCACGGCATTCGAAAGAAGCTTTTCTTCCCCCACTGCCCTTCCTACGAAGGAAGCAGCCTGAACCATTCTGCGCCAAGTCGGGTAGATTGACTGGCCTACTCGCTTGCTTTTTGCGTAAGCCGCTGTATCATTGGCCCAAGTTTGACGAGGGCTGCCCGACTGCGTACCTTTGCCCACCCATTTTGCCCTCCCCTGCCATGCCAACCATTGAAAAAGCCAAGCTAGTCATCGAGTTTCGAGGCGACCAGGCCAAGTTTCAGGGCAAAGCGCACCAGGAGCGCGTGGCCCGCGTGCTGCGTACGGCCGACGACCTGACGGAGCGCGCCGTGGTCGACCGCGACCGCCTGAAGGTACGGGCGCGTTTGTAAGCCTACCTCCCCGCTAGTTCTAGTTGAGCGTCCCGCAACGGACGCTTTTTTTATGCCGGAGCCCGCAACTCCTTTACCCACTCTGGCGTGACGCAGCCCCTTACCTACTCGGTGCACCCGTTCTCCCCCGCGACCCTGGCCGAAGCCCTAAGAAGCTGTTTAAGTTAATCGGGCAAGCCGACGGATGTTAGCCAGGTAAAGCCAGGCGTTGGCGTGGGTTGTTTTGCGCTCGTAGTCCTTGGCCAAGCGGCGGTTGGCACCAGCCTAGGCAATGCTACGCTCAACGACCCAGCGCTTGGCGTGGATGAAAAAGCGGCCTTTGTCGGCCACCACGCCGTTCGGCACCAAGGCCTGTACTCCGCGCCGGGCCAGGTGCAGCCGGAAGCGGCGGCCAAAGCCGCCGTCCACGAACACGGTTTGTAGTTGGTCCAACAATTCGTTGCCCAGGGCCAGGGCGTCCCACAGGCGGGCCGTGCTCGCTCCGTCGTGGCAGGCCGCGGCCACCACCCAGCAGGCTAACAGGTTGCCGGCCGTGTCCACCAGAAAAAAGCGCTTGCGGCCCTTGATGCGCTTGCCCGCGTCGTAGCCCACGCGGGCTGTGCTGGTGGCCGTGTTTTTCACACTTTGGCTGTCAAGGACTGCCGCTGTCGGCTGCGCGCTTTTTTTCGCGTTCCCGTGCTTCAATGGTCAGGCACCCGCTGACCCGCGCCCAGGTGCCATCAGCCGTCCACTTGGTGAAATAGTAGTACACCGTGGGCCAAGGCGGCAAATCGGCGGGCACGTCGCGCCACACGCAGCCGTTTTTGAGCACGTAGAAAATGCCGTTAACCACCGCTTGCAAAGGTCATTTGCTCGTGCGCCGCACCATCAACAGCGGGGCCAACCGCTGCCATTGCTGCTCGGTCAAATCCGAACTATATCGCTTCGTTTGCATAAAACAAAGCTAAAAAGCCCCGATTAACTTAAACAGCTTCTAAGCAACGAGTGGGTGGACGCGGCCGCCACCCGGCGCAAGCAGCACTTCCACTACTTCGCCGAGTATCTCGGCCCGGCGCAGGATGGGCTGGGGGCCCAGACCATCCTGGTGGAGGAGCCCTACTTGAGCCAGTCGTTTCTGGCCGACTACGCCGATTACTACGCCCGCGGCTTCACGGCCTACCCGCGCCTGTGCAAGCGGGTACACTTCTTTCGGGTAGCTTTCGACCGGGCCGCCCTCGACACTGCCCTTATGGACCCGCTGGTCGGTCAGGCGCTTTGGGACTCGTACCTGGGCTACGTCGTGGTCAAGCCCCTGCCGGCCCGCCAGATTGGGGCCACGCTGCTGCGCCCCTACACTCCGGCGGCGGATAAGCAGCGCGTCTACCCGGTGCGCCGGCCCTACGCCGTCAACGTGCTGGGCAAGCAGCTCACGGTGGAAACGCTGATTTTTCAGGAACAGGACAACAACGTGAGCGCCTGCGCCACGACGGCCCTGTGGATGGCCTTTCACAAGACGGCCTTCCAGTTCCAGACGGCCCTGCCCTCCCCCTACCACATCACGGCCGCTTCCCGCAACCTGTTCTACCGCCAGGGCCGCACCTTTCCCAGCACGGGCCTGGACCAGACGCAGATTGGGGAAGCTATCCAGGCCGTGGGCCTGGTGGCCGAGCTGCGCACCTACCGGCAGGACGACGAGTGGGGCGCGGCGCCGGCCGCGGAAGTGGGCTTTCGAATGCAGCAGCAGCTGCTCGGCGCTAAGGGCTTTATCTGCGCCTGGGCCTGCCCGTGCTGCTCTTCCTGCTGCTCGACGGGCGCGAGGACCAGGGCCACCTGATAACGGTCACCGGCTACCGCCTGGCCGCCACCGACGTATTGCTCACCACCGATATTTCGCTGGCGGCCGACGCGCTGGACCGGCTCTACGCCCATGACGACCAGATGAGCCCCTTCGCCCGTTACAGCTTCACCGACGACGGGAAGCTGCTGACGCCCTGGCCCGCCGGGGCCGACTGGGAAACGGCCGAGCGCTGGCAGCAGCACCGCGTGGCCTCGCTCTACAGCGTGTTCGTGCTGCTGGCGGCCGACATTCGCATTACCTATGAGCAGGTGTTCCGGCAGGTGGGGCTCTTCGAGCAGCTATTCACCGATACCATCCGCGAGCGAACCGATATCGTGTGGGACATCTACCTCGACTACAGCAACCACTACAAGGATGAATTGCGCCGCCTGCGCCCCGTTGAAGGCGAGCCGCTGCGCCGCATCCTGGTCAGCTCGCTGCCTAAGTACGTGTGGGTGGCCCGTGCCACGCTGGAGAAAGAGCCCATCCTGGAACTTATTTTTGACGCCACGGACCTACACACCGGCTTCTACTGTTTGCTGGTCAACGTATTCGCTCCGCTGCGCGATTCCATGGCCACCTGGCTCGGCATAGCCACGTTTCAGCGCCAGCTGCTCAAAGCGCCCGCCTTCGATGCCCGCTTTTTGCCGTTGCTACTGCGGGATTTGGAACTGCCGCTCAAAGCCCAACCTTAAGCAGGAAACGAGTAGTTGGCAAGTGCCCCGGAAGGCCTGTTCTCCTCCCCCACTGCCTGCATTGATAAGGGAATCGCTTGCCCTTTCTTCAAGCGCTGCCGACCATCCGTTCCTATGAACACGCCCCACCTGCTCGCCGGCTTTATTGGTATCAACCGCCACCTCGACCCGGGGCTCGCCAGTAGTCCAGTCGGCTAGTGCCCCGCGCATGACGGCCCGCGACACGCTTGCGCGCCAGCTAGCTACGGGCGTTGCGGTTACCTGGCACGCCTTGTACTTCCTCCAAGGGCAGGCGACGCTCTTGCCCGCCATAGCGGCTAGCCTGGATACCCTGGCGGGAGTACTTCGGCAGTACCCCCACCTGCGCCTAGAGGTGCAAGGTCACACTGATAATCAAGGAGACGCGCTATTAAACCGGCACCTCTCCCACCAACGCGCCGTAGCCGTGTGCACGTACCTGACGGCGCACGGCATTGCCGCTAATCGCCTGCAGCCCCTAGGGTTAGGGGATACCCAGCCCGTGGCTGACAATCGGGAGCCCGCACAACACCCCCGCAATCGGCGGGTAGTGCTGCGGCCCATCCCCTGACGCATGAGGGTCGGCAAAAGGCGCGGGCGGCTTGAGCACCTCCCTTCCCCTACTCAGGGTGTTGTTAAACAAATAGGGGAAAACCGCCGACTCAGCCCTGCTCGGGTTTAG
>CAZZWL010000017.1:31801-55477 GCA_964657755.1 uncultured Rhodanobacter sp. | reverse complement strand
GCTCGCATTGTTGGACACTAAACCAACGATGCGAGCGAGATGCTTCGACAAGCTCAGCATGACGTTCTTATTTGGGGTAGTGAAAGCCTTTGCTACCCCCTTACTTTTGCCCGCTCATCCTTTTCCCACCCCATGAAAAAGCCCTTTTCGCGCGCCATGCTACCGCTGGCCCTGGCCGCGCTCACTACCCTGCCGGCCCTGGCCGGCCCCCGCGCTACCCCCATTAAAGTGGCTGTGCGCCAAGTAAATGGCCGCTACGAGCTGCTGCGCGCCGGCCAGCCGTACTTCGTGAAAGGCGCGGGCGGCAGCCAGTACCCCGAGCGCATCGCGGCCTACGGCGGCAACTCCATCCGCACCTGGAGCACCAACGACGCGCCGAAAGTGCTGGCCGTCGCCAACCAACACCACCTCACCGTGATGCTGGGCCTCGACGTGGCCCGCGAGCGCCACGGCTTCGACTACAACGACGCGGCCGCCGTGGCCGCGCAGCTGCAAAAAATCAAGGGCGAGGTGCTGAAGTACAAAGACGACCCGGCTGTGCTGCTCTGGGGCATCGGCAATGAGCTGAACCTCGATTACACCAACCCCAAGGTGTGGGACGCCGTGAACGACATCGCCAAGATGATTCACGAAACCGACCCCAACCACCCTACTTCAACTGTGCTGGCGGGGGTAGGAAAGAAGGAAGTTGAGTACATCAAGGCCCGCTGCCCGGCCGTGGATATCCTGAGTATCAACACCTACGCCGGCCTGGCCACCCTGCCCCAGCAGGTAGCCGACACTGGCTGGACCGGCCCCTACCTCGTAACCGAGTGGGGCCCCACCGGCCACTGGGAAGGCCCGCAAACTCCCTGGAAAGCCTCGGTGGAGGAAACCAGCAGCCAAAAAGCCGCCGTGTACAAGAGCCGCTACGAGGCCTCGGTGCTCAAAGACCGGGCGCATTGCCTGGGTAGCTACGTGTTTCTCTGGGGCCAGAAGCAGGAGCGCACGCCCACCTGGTACGGCCTCTTCACCGAAAACGGGCAGGAAACGGAAGTAATGGACGTGTTGCAATACGAGTGGAGCGGCCACTGGCCCCAGAACCGGGCGCCGCACATCAGTACTTTAACGCTTGATGACAAGGTAGCTACGGCCGGCGTGTACCTAAAGCCGGGCCAACCCTACCCCGTGCAGGCCCCCGTAGCCGACCCCGACAAAGACGTGCTCACCTACCAGTGGGAGCTACTGCCCGAAAGCACCGACCTTAAGCAAGGCGGCGACCGCGAAAGCCGCCCTACCCCCCTGGCGGGCGCCCTCCCGGCCGGGGCCCAAGGGCAAACCACCCTCACTGCGCCTAGTCAGCCGGGCGCCTACCGGTTGTTCGTGTACGCCCACGACGGGCACGGCAACGTGGCCACCGGCAACGTGCCTTTCTTCGTGCAGAACTAACCGGCGCAGTGGCAGCTTATTCACTACTATGCGCACCGTCATTCAAAAGCACCGGGCTGTGAACGCGCCCATCGCCGACCTCACTACGTTTCGGGCAATCCCCACGCAATCAGTTGAGTACATCGACCCGTTTTTGTTTCTAAACCACCACGGGCCGCAGGTGTACCGGGCCAATAACCGGGGCCTGCCCTTCGGCCCGCACCCGCACCGGGGTTTCGAAACGGTCACGTTTATCCTGGAAGGTGATATTCTGCACAAAGACAGCAGCGGCCACGAAAGCGTAATAAAAGCCGGCGGTATTCAGTGGATGACGGCCGGCGCGGGCCTCATCCACGCCGAAGTCTCGTCCAACGAGTTCAAGAAAACGGGCGGCCCGCTCGAAATTTTGCAATTGTGGGTCAACCTGCCCGCGAAGTATAAGATGGTAGCGCCGCGCTACATTGGCTTGCAAGCCAGCGAGATACCCGAGGCCGAGTTAGCGCCGGGCGTAACGGCGCACGCCGTGTCGGGCGAGTGGGGTAGGGCCGCCGGCGCCGTGCAGCCGCTGGCCGATATAGCCCTGGCCTGGCTCGATTTCGCCGAAGGCGCGACCGTGACGCTGCCCATCGCGGCCAGCCGCAGCATTTTCTGCTACGTGGTGCGCGGCAGCGTGCGCGTAAATGGCACCGAAGCCTTCGCCCGTGAGCTAGTCGAATTTGACTATAACGGCGACGAGCTGGTCCTGGAAGCCCTGACTGACAGCGTGTTGCTGCTAGGCCACGCCGAACCGTTTGGTGAGCCCGTAGTGTCGGGCGGGCCATTTGTGATGAACACGGAGGCCGAAATTCAGCAGGCGTATGCCGACTATCAGCAAGGAAAATTTGGTGCTTGGAACGGGTAGCTCTTTCCCTACCCCTCCTCCGCAGCGCAAGGGTAGGAGCGGAGCCGCACTTGCGGTTTCGGAAATCTTCCCTACCTTGCTACCCAATTCAGCAAGTATCATGTTCAGCAACCGCTACTTTTTTGGCTTCTATTATTTTACGCCGCCCGCGTAGAACGAGTCGCCATGTAGCTAAGCCACAAAAAATTAGCCGCGCCACTCGTTCTTCGAGTGGCGCTTTTTTTATGTTTTTTCGGGGGGTAGGCGTTGCCGCCCCGCTTTACTATTCTACTAGCATGCCACAGCACGTCGCCATCCAGGGGTTTAAAGGCAGTTTCCACGAGGTAGCCGCCCGCCAGTATTTTGGGGCCGTGCCCGCCCTGAACTTCTGCGCCACCTTCGGCGAGGTAGTGGCCCAGGTAGCCGATGGCCGCGCCGATGCCGCGCTCATGGCAATGGAAAACTCGCTGGCCGGTAGTATTTTACCTAATTATCTGCTGCTGGAGCGTAATGACCTTACCATCACCGGCGAGGTGTACCTGCCTATTCACCAGCACCTGCTGGTGCTGTCCGGTACCACCCTGGCCGACGTGCGGGCCGTGCACTCGCACCCCATGGCCCTGCGCCAGTGCGGCGACTTCCTGAGCCAGCACCCCGCTTGGCAGCTGGTCGAAACCGAAGATACTGGCCTCAGCGCCCAGCGCCTGGCCGAAATCCCTACCCCCGGCGTGGCCGTGATAGCCGGCGCCCAGGCCGCCGATGCTTTTGGCCTGCACATCTTGGCGCCCGCCATCAACGACGACCCCAGCAACTACACCCGCTTCTTAGTTTTGGAGCGCGCCGCCGAGGCCCAGCCGGTGGCCCAGCCCGACAAGGCGTCGCTGTATTTCTACACCTCGCACGCGCCCGGCATGCTGGCCAAAGTGCTGACGCTGGTAGCCAGCCATGGGCTGAATTTGAGTAAGTTGCAGTCGTGCCCCCGGCCCAGCCAGCCCTGGCACTACGGCTTCCACGCCGACGTGGAGTTTGATGCGCCCGCCCAACTGAACGTGCTGCTAAGTGAGCTGCCCGCCGTGACGGAGGAGCTGCGGGTGCTGGGGGCCTATGAGCGCGGTAGCATGGCGTTTGGGCAGGAAGGGGTTGTCGAAATGGAGCTGAAAGAACGTCATGCTGAGCTTGCCGAAGCATCTCGCGTGCAGCAGTAACTCAATTGGTGAACGATACCCAAACGGCGTGAGCGAGATGCTTCGGCAAGCTCAGCATGACGTTCTCTTTTAGTCTATTAGCTACTATGCAAGTTTCCACTGCCAGCCGCCTGGCCCACACCGGCGAATACTACTTCTCCCGCAAGCTGCGCGAGCTGGCTGCCCTCAACGCGGCGGGTGCCAATATCATCAGCCTGGGCATCGGTAGCCCCGATTTGCCGCCGCACCCAAGCGTGGTGGCTGCCCTGGCCGCCACCGCCAGCCAGCCCACTACCCACGGCTACCAGAGCTACCAGGGCACGCCGGCCCTGCGCCAGGCGATGGCCGCTTTCTACCAGAGAAGCTACGGCGTGGCCCTCGACCCCGCCACCGAGGTGCTGCCCCTGGCCGGCTCCAAAGAGGGCCTGATGCACATCGGCATGACGTTTTTGGAGGCCGGCGACGCGGTGCTCATCCCCAACCCCGGTTACCCCACCTACCGGGCCGTGGCCGAAATCTGCGGGGCCGAAGTGCGCGAGTATGACCTCACCGCCGCCACCGGCTGGCTACCCGACCTGGAGGCCTTGGCCCAGAGTGACCTGAGCCGTGTGAAGCTGATGCTGGTCAACTACCCGCACATGCCCACCGGCACGCCGGCCAGCCCCGCGTTTTTGCAACAGCTGGTCGAATTCGCCGCGGCCCACGGCATTATGTTGGTGCATGATAATCCCTATGGCTTCGTGCTGAACGAGACGCCGCCTACGAGCCTGCTCAGCATTCCGGGCGCCCGCGAGGTGGCGCTGGAGCTGAACTCGCTGAGTAAGAGCCATAACCTGGCCGGCTGGCGGGTGGGCATGCTGGTGGGCCGCGCTGACTGGCTGACCGAGGTGCTGCGCTTCAAGAGCAACATGGACTCGGGCATGTTCCTGGGCACGCAGCAGGCCGCCGTGGCCGCGCTGACCCTCGGCGACGACTGGTTCGCGGAACTGAACGCCACCTACCGCGCCCGGCGCGAGCTGGTGGTGGCGCTGCTGCGTGCCCTGGGTTGCGCGCCCGCGCCGGGCCAGGTGGGGTTGTTCATCTGGGCGGCCGTGCCGCCGCAATACGCCGATGGCTACGCGATGAGCGATGCCGTACTGGCCGAGGCGCGCGTGTTTCTCACGCCGGGCGGCATCTTCGGCAGCAATGGCAATGGCTACATCCGCGCTAGCCTATGCCAGCCCGAAAACGTGCTGCGCGAGGCGCTGGAACGCGTAGAAAATATAGAAGAACGTCATGCTGAACGCAGTGAAGCATCTCGCGTGCAGCAGTAATCAAAAAGAGTAGAACGACACCCAAACGGCGCGGGCGAGATGCTTCACTGCGTTCAGCATGACGTTCTTTTTAACTGAATTATGACTATTACCATCATCGGCTTAGGACTCATCGGCGGCTCGCTGGCGCTCAGCCTGCGGCAGCACGGCCTGGCCGACCGCCTCATCGGCGTGGAGGCCAACCCCCCCTACGCCCGCCGGGCGTTGGAGCTGGGCTTAGTCGATGAGATTATCCCTGATTTGGCGGCGGCCGTGGCGACGGCGGGCCTCGTAATCGTGGCCGTGCCAATGGATGCCATGCTGACCGTCCTACCCCAGGTGCTCGGTTTGATAACTGACCAGCAGCTGGTTATCGACGTGGGCTCGACCAAAGGCAACCTGCTGGCGGCCGTGGCCGGGCACCCGCGCCGGGGCCGCTTCGTGGCCGTGCACCCGATGGCCGGCACCGAATATTCGGGCCCCGATGCGGCCGTGCGCGGCCTCTTTGAGGGCAAGACGCTGGTGGTTTGCGATGCGGAGGCCAGCGACCCCGACGCCGTGGCCACGGTGGAGGCGCTGTTTCGAGCCCTGCCCATGCGGGTGCTGCACCTCGGGGCGGCCGACCACGACCTGCACACGGCCTACGTGTCGCACATTTCGCACCTCACCTCTTTTGCGCTGGCGCTCACGGTGTTGGAGAAGGAGCAGCGCGGCGAGCAGCGCATTTTTGACCTGGCCGGCGGTGGCTTTGCCTCCACGGTGCGGCTGGCTAAAAGTGCGCCGGCCACCTGGGTGCCCATCTTCCGCCAAAATCGGCTGAATGTGCTCGACGTGCTCGACGAGCACCTAGTGCAACTCAATAAACTGCGCGATTTGCTAGCCACGGAGGACTACGCTGGGCTCACTACCCAGCTGGAACACGCCAACGAGATACGCAAGATTATTCCCTGAAATGTAAAACGGAGTGGCACTCCGTTTCCGGCTGGTCAGCTTGTGCGGCCGGCGCTGACGCCAAACGGAGTGCCACTCCGTTTTACATCGCTTTCACAACCAATTCATACCCCCATGTTCAACGACCTGTTCAACCGCAAACCCGAGGATAAACCCTTCCTCATCTCTGGCCCGTGCTCGGCCGAAACCGAGGAGCAAGTGCTCGAAACCTGCCAGCGCCTGGCCGCCACCGGCAAGGTGCAGGCCCTGCGCGCCGGCATCTGGAAGCCCCGCACCAAGCCCGGTGGTTTTGAGGGGGTAGGGGCCAAGGGCCTGCCCTGGCTCAAGAAAGCCAGCGAGCTCACCGGCCTGCCGGTGGCCGTGGAAGTGGCCACCGCCAAACACGTGGAGGATTGCCTGGCCTTCGGCGTGGACCTGGTGTGGGTGGGCGCGCGCACTACCGGCAACCCGTTTTCAGTGCAGGAAATCGCCAATGCCCTGCGCGGCGTCGATATTCCGGTGCTCGTTAAGAACCCCATTCACCCCGAGCTGGAGCTGTGGGTAGGGGCCATCGAGCGCCTGCAAAAAGCTGGTTTGAAGCAGGTGGGCATGATTCACCGGGGCTTTTCGAGCTACGGCAACACCGACTTCCGCAACGCGCCGATGTGGCACCTGCCCATCGAGATGAAGCGCCGACTGCCCGAGCTGCCCATCCTCAACGACCCCAGTCACATCTGCGGGCGCCGCGATACGCTGTTTGGCGTGGCCCAGCAGGCGTTGGATTTGGACTTCGACGGGACGATGATTGAGAGCCATATCGACCCCGATAATGCTTGGAGCGATGCCAAGCAGCAAATCACGCCCGAGGTGCTGGGCCAGCTTATCACCAACCTGGTGTGGCGCCACGAAACCACCGATAAGGCCGAGTACCTGACTGCGCTGGCCGGCCTGCGCGAGCAAATCAACAACCTCGACGCCGAGGTGATGCAACTGCTGGGCCGCCGCATGGCCGTGGCCGAAAAAATCGGGCAGTACAAGAAAGACAACGACATCACGATTCTGCAAACCGCCCGCCTCAACGAGATACTCGAGCGCAGCAAGCGCCAGGGTGCCCAGGTGGGCCTCACTGAGGACTTCGTGGAGCGCTATATGGAAGCCGTTCACCTGGAGTCGGTTATGCGCCAGGAGAAGGTGATGAATGGGTAGGGTGAGTTGACCCTAAAAAAGAGGGGGTAGGGAATGAAATACATACTATATTTCATTCCCTACCCCCTCTTTTTTAGGCTCTTCATGCAGCCAAAGTAAATTGACTCGTACTTTTCAGCATGAAAAAAAATACCCGATTCCTTATACTGGCGGCCATGCTGCTCGCCGGCTTCAGTGCCCAGGCCCAACGCCTGCCCAAGGCCCAGCACGAGCTGCTGGCTAGCCCCACCACCGTGGCCTGGGGCTACTACGACGCGGCCGCTACCCCCGTCCTGCGCATCAAGTCGGGCGAGACGGTGCAGGTGCATACCCTGCTCACGTCGAGCCCTACCCGCCTCGAAGGGGCCGGCGTGGCCCCGGCCCAGGTCGAGCAGTCGCTGCGCGATATCTATGCTAAAGTGACCAATAAGGGGCCGGGCGGGCACATTCTCACCGGCCCCATTTTCGTGGAGGGTGCCGAACCGGGCGACGTGCTGGAAGTGCGCATCAAGGCCATCGAGCTGGCCATTCCGTATGCTTACAACGGGTTTGGGCCGAAGAGTGGCTTTATTCCCGAGGACTTTGGCTACGCCAAGATGAAGATTATTCCGCTCGATAAGAAGCGGATGGTGGCCGACTTTGCGCCGGGCATCGAGCTGCCGCTGCACCCGTTTTTTGGCAGCATGGGCGTGGCCCCGCCGCCCGCCTCGGGCCGCATCAATAGCGCGCCGCCCGGCATCCACGGCGGCAACCTGGATAACAAGGACCTGGTGGTGGGCACTACCCTCTACTTGCCGGTGCACGTACCGGGCGCGCTCTTTTTCGTGGGCGACGGCCACGCGGGCCAGGGCAACGGCGAGGTAGATATCACGGCGCTGGAAACCTCGCTGGTTGGTAATCTGGAGTTTATCGTGCACAAAGACATGCACTTAACGGTGCCCCGTGCCGAAACGCCGACTCAGTATATCAGCATGGGCCTCAACGAGGACCTGACGCTGGCTGGCAAGCAGGCCGTGCGCGAAATGATTGATTTCCTGATGAAAACCAAGGGGATGACGAAAGACGACGCCTACATGCTGTGCAGCGTGGCCGGCGACCTCAACGTGACCCAGGTGGTGGACGGCACCCGCGGCGCCCACATGCTGCTGCCTAAGAGTATTTTCGACAAAAAGAAGTAGGTCGTAAGTAGTTAAAAAAGAACGTCATGCTGAGCTTGTCGAAGCATCTCGCGTGCAGCAGTAATCAAATCCGTTAGACGATTTAGTTACTGCTGCGAGCGAGATGCTTCGACAAGCTCAGCATGACGTTCTTTTAGGCTGGAATGCTATTTACTTACCAGCCAAAAACTTCCCGATATTCTCGTTTAGAAACTTGGCGTCGGCGGGGTTGCTGGCGGCGCCGGCGGTGTGGCCCCACAAAGACGGAATGGGCAGCAGCTGCACGCCCGGAATGAAGGTCGCCTCGTAGCGCGCATCGCCCACCGGGAAGTACAAATCCGTTTCCGAAGGCATGTACAGAATGGGTACTTTGATAGACTTTAGCGCCTTTTCGACGTCGCCGCCCATGCCGGGGGTAGTGCCCACGTTGTGGTATTCCCAGGTGCGCATTTGGGCGATGAGGTCGTTGGCATCGGCGCCGGGGATGAAGTGCGTGCGGTAGTTAGTGAGCACCTGCTCGAAGGTGACGCCGGGCTTCTCTTCGCTGCGCCACAGCTCCTTGCGCCACCATTCCTGCGAGAACAGCCAGCCGGTCCAGACGGTGGCGAAGGCCTCGATGCCCTTGGTAGGCGGCGCGGTGTAGTCGCCGTTTTTGAAGGCCTCGTCGGCGGTGAGGGCGGCAATCTGGCCTTCGAGGCGCACCACGCCGTGGGGGTAGTTTTTGGCCGTGCCCGAAGTAGCCACGATGCGGTCGGCGAAGGTGGGGTAGCTCACGGCCCATTGAAACGCCTGCTGCGCGCCCATCGAAAAGCCAATGAGGGCCCGCAGGTGCGTGATTTTTAGCTCCTTGGTCAGCAGCTCGTGCACCGCCGCCACGTTGTCGCGAATGGTCATCACCGGGAAGCGCGGGCCGTGAAACGGCTCGGGCGTGTTGCTGGGCGACGACGACTTGCCGTTGCCAAACAGCTCGGTCGTGACTAGGAATAGCTTGGTGGTATCCAGGCACTTGCCGGGGCCGATGAGCCACTCGTAGCCCCGGTGCCCGGCCATGTAGTGCGAGGGCAGCAGCACCGCGTTGTCGCGCTTGGCGTTGAGGTGGCCGTAGGTGCCGTAGCCCACCCGCGCCTGGGGCAGCACCGCGCCGCCCTCAGTTTTGAAGTTGGTGAGGGTGAAAAAGTGGTGCGGTACTGCGGTGGCCACAGGCTTGGTCTGGGCCCGTGCGGTGAGGGCGGTGAGCAGGAAAAGAAGGGGTAGGAGGAGGCGCATGAAAAGTGGAAATAGAAGAATTAATAAAAAGAACGTCATGCTGAGCTTGTCGAAGCATCTCTACCGCATAGCTAACCTCAAACGTCGAGATTACTTACGCGGTAGAGATGCTTCGACAAGCTCAGCATGACGTTCTTTTTAAGTGATAAAAAACTAATACTAACGACGTTATTTCAGCGCCATAATCTGCTTCAGCTCGGTCGGCGATACCGTCAGCAGGCCCACTTTGGGCAGGCGCTCGGTGAGCACGCGCCAGTTAGGCTCCTGCTGAAAAATGGGCTTCAGCAGCGCCAGCGCGGCGGGCACCTGCTGCTTATTCGCCAGCGTGATGGCGTGCCAGTACTTCATTTCCAGGTTTTGGGGAAACATCTTTTCGGCGGCCTGATACTCGGCAATGGCGGTGGGCATGTCGTTTTTTTCCACGGCCAGGTCGCCGGCGTTCATGTGGTCGTAGGCGCGGTGCAGCTTCAGCAGGCGGCGCAGCTCGGGTAGGGGCGCGGCGCTGTCGTCCACGCGCAGGTCCACGAGGCGGTCGGCCCAGGGGCCTTCGGTGGTGGTGCCGCGCACCACCAGCAGCGCCGCCGACTGCCGGCCCCGGATGTCGCCGCCGGCGGCCTGGGCCGCGTCGAGGGCGGCCAGCACGCGCTCGGCGAGGGGTAGGGCGGCGCCCGCCTCGTAGGCCTTGGCCATCGCGCCCCACACGGTGGCGTTCAGCATCATGTTGGCCTGCACCGAAAACTGGTTGCCCTGCTGTTGGCCGGCCATGTCCACGCATTTTTTGCCGGTGTGGGTGGCCACGCGGCCCTGGTTGTCCAGGATGGCCACCTGGCGCACGTCGCGGCCTTCGTCGGCGGCCAGCAATTCATCCAGGGCCTGCTGGGCGGTTTTGCCACCTTTCAACAAAGCCAGGCCCCGCAGGCCAAACGACTTGTTGGTAAACGATTGCGTAGCCACCACGCCCACGCCGGCCTCGGCCCAGCTCACCGAGGTGCCCACCGAAAACCAGTGGCTCTGCACTGCCACGGCCATTTCGCCGGTTTTGGGGTCGCGGGCCACAATGCTGAAGGTGTGGGCCAGCGGGTCGGTGGCCGAGTAGATGGACTGGGCGCGCGCGGCCGGGCGGCCCAGCAGCGTCAGCAGCGCGAAGAGGGGTAGGAGTTTGCGAAGCATAAATTGGAAGAAAAGCGAATGTACCGGCCAAACCTCGTTTCCCAGCCAAGAGTTGGCCGCCGCCTAACGACAACAGCCTCCCGGCACCAGGGCCGGGAGGTTGCGTAGGGTAGGGCTAGCCGTTGGTCAGTTTGGAGGGGGTAGGCCCGCCAACTGTTAGTCCACCGTCAGGCGCTGGCTGAACGCGCCGGCGCTGGTAGTCAGGCGCACGGTGTAGAGGCCCTTGGCCACGCCGGGCAGGGGTAGGGTGCGCACGGTACCGGCCGAGAGCGTCTGGCGCAATACGCTTTGGCCCAAGTTATTGAACAGCGTTACCTCCACGGCTTGCGAGCCCAGGCTGGCGGGCAGGCTCAATGACACTTGGCCGTCCTGGGCGGGGTTGGGGTAGAGGAACAGGCCCACCGTGGCGGCGCTGGCGGCTTTGGTAGCCAGCGCGGTGCTCTTCACGTAGCCGCGCAGCCACGTCATGGCCGGGCGCTCGGTGTTGTCGGAGTTGATAAGGTAAGCGCCCTGGGCGGTGCGCCAGTGGCCCACCCGAAAGCCCCACAGCGTGACACCCTTAATGGCCGGATATTCCCAGAATAGTGGAAACACGCGCTGGTATTCAGCTAGTTGCACGGCGTCACTGATATTGCCGCTGCTATCAAGGGCATCCGAATCGTACTCCGTGATGTAGAGCGGGACGCCGGGCGCGGCAATGAGGTCAAGGTTGGCCCGCAGGGTAGCCACCGACGAGTACTGCGTGGAGAAGGCGTGCCCCTGAATGCCTACCCCATCAATCAGGTTGAGCGCCTTGAGTTGGTTAATCATGCGCACGTAGGTCCGGGCGCTGTTGCCGTCGTTTTCGACGCTGTACTCGTTGAGCACCAGCTTAGCGGCGGGGAAATACTGACGAGCCAGCTGAAAGGACTTGATTATCCAGTCGTACTGCGTGGCGCCGTCGCTGCCGGTGCTGGTGCCGCCCAGCGCGTTGAGGTAGCCCCCGCCGGTTGGGTCCTCCGAGCCAGCGGCCGAGCCCACCGTTATCTTGCCCGTAGGGGGCGTGTGGATGGGCTCGTTTACGACGTCGATAAAGTCGATTTTTTTGCCCGCAAAGTGGTCGGCCACCGCCTTGTACCAGATAGTAATTTCGGAGAGCTGGTCGGCGGCCGACAGGCCCTTCAGCCAGGCCGGCTGCTGCGCGCCCCAGATGAGGTTGTGCAGCCGAAACACTCCCCCGATGCGCGCCGACCGGTTGTAGGCGCTGTCGAGGTCGGCCCAGTTGAAGGTACCGCGGGTGCCTTCCACGCTGCCCCACTTGCCGCCGTTTTCGGGCGTCACGGCGTTCCAGTAGTCGCCAAAATACGTCGACTGGGCGGTGCTGTAGGCGCTGCCCAGGTACTTGGGCTTGCCGGCGGCCAGCGGCGCGTAGGCCGGCACAAATGCCACCGGGGCCGTGGCCGAACCCTGCGTACCGGCGTCGAGCTGGCCCACGGTAAAGTACAGGCCCGTTTGGCCAAACACGAACTTGTCGAAGTCGAGTCCGTCCTCGCGCGCCCCAATCTGGAAAGTTTGGGTAAGTGCGCCGGCCACGACCGTGAAGGTGGTGGCCGCGCTGCCATTGACGACAAATTTCGACATGTCGACCCATTTCCAAACACCGGTGCCGCTGCCTCCGCCGCCATCTACGGCCAGGTTAGTGCCGGCCACGTAGCCCACGTTGTTGAGGCCGTTGGCCGTTACCCAATTCGTATTGATGGTAGGGTCTTTAGTGCCGAAGCTATTGGCGTAGAAGTAGCTGTCGTCGGTGGCCCCGCCGGCTCCTACCCGCATCCGGGCGTACAAATCGTAGGTGCCCGCCGCCGGAAACGTGACGGTGTAGGTGAGCACCCGCGCCGCCGTGGCCGGGGCCGAGCCGCCTACCCCCCCGCCGGGCGAGGTAGTGGCCGTGTAGGCCCCTACGTCGGTGAGGGTAGTGATGTAGTTGATGGCCGGCGTGGTGCCCGCGGCCGCCACGGTGCGCACGGCCCAGTCGCCGGTGGTAGCCCCGGCCACGGGGGTAGCCGGGTTGGTGGAGGTGCCGGTTTCGGCCTCCACTACCACGGGGCTGGTCTGGGCCGAAAGGGTAAAGTGGCTGCCGAGCGCGGCCACCAGCGCACACATAATGCGTGGAGGTGTCTTCATAAACGAAGCAATGGTGGGTGGGAAAAGGAACTGGCCCGGCCCCAACGTACGCGTCAGGGGTTCCGGTGCGGAGTTAAAATTAGCCTGGTCACGCGCTTAATAAATTATTGATTGTGAAGCAACTAGCTGCAATACAAGCTGCAAACGTTTGTGATAGCCGGGGCAAACGTTTGCGATAGGCCAAAATGCCCAATTTTTATTGGGTGCCTTTTGTCAGGGTATAAGCCTCCGGCTTTTGGGCAGTAAAACCCACGGGTTAGGCCAGCAGCTTGTAGCCCACGCCGCGCACGTTCACGATGAGCACCTGCGGGTCGTGGCGCAGGTAGCGGCGCAGGCGGGTGATGAACACGTCGAGCGAGCGGCCGTTGAAAAAGCTGTCGTCGCCCCACAGCGCTTGCAGCACGGCGGTGCGCGTGAGCACCTGGTTGCGCTGGTCGAGCAGGCACTTGAGCAGCTCGGCCTCGCGGTGGGTGAGCTGCACCTCGGGCTGGCTGCCATCGGCCAGGCGCAGGCGCTGCTGCGGGTGGTCGAAGCGGTAGCGGCCAATGGCCAGCGGCCCGGCCGGCGCCGGGGGGGTAGGGGCCACCGGCGGCCGGCCCAGCAGCGCCCGGATGCGCACCACCAGCTCATCTATGCTGAAGGGCTTTTTGAGGTAGTCGTTGCCGCCCAGCTCGAAGCCCTGCACCACGTCGGCGGGCTGCGAGCGGGCCGTGAGAAACAGAATGGGCACTGCCGTGTCGGCCCGCCGAATCTGGCGGGCCAGCTCGAAGCCGTCGCGCACGGGCAGCATCACGTCGGCCACCACCAGGTCGGGTTTAGGTCGGTAAAAAGCTGCTAGCCCCGCGCCCATCGGCCGCGTGGTGCACGGTGAATCCGTGCGTTTCGAGGCTATCCTGCACGATGCGGGCCAGCGAAAGCTCGTCTTCAACCAGGAGGAAGGTGGGCATTTTGGCAGTGAGCAAGCTCGGAATGACCTTCTGGTGACTTCTTGAAAAAAATTAGAAGGGGTAGCCGATGGCCAGGTTTAGGCGGCCGGCTTTGTCGTCGGGGGTGCCGTAGTTGGCGCGCAGCGGGATGGCGTAGTCGAAGCGAATGACGAAGAACTGCACGTCGATGCGCAGGCCTACCCCCGTGCCCACGGCCAACTGCTTGAGGGCTTGGCTCGCTACAAACTGTCCGCCCGGCCGCTGCGGGTCATTGTTGACGAGCCAGATATTGCCGGCGTCCATAAAAATCGCGCCCTTCACGTAGGGAAACAGGTCCTGGCGGTACTCGATGTTGCCCTCCAGGCGCAGGTCGCCCACCTGGTCGTAGTAGTTACTGACTATATCGCCCGCCGCGGGCTTGTACGAGCCCGGCCCAATCTGGCGCGCCGCGAAGGCCCGGATGGAGTTGGGGCCGCCGATGCCGTACTGGCGCAGGTAGGGCAGCGAACCGCCCGACGAGTTGCCGTAGGGTAGGCCTACGCCAATCTGGAGGCGGCCCACAATGCGGTTGCCCGACTTGGGGTCGTCGCTGATGCGGTAGTACTCGCGCAGCTCCAGGTCAACCTTGGCGTACTGCGCAAAGCGCTGGCCGGCAATGGTATAGTATTCGGTCGGCGTTTTAGCGCCCACCACGGCGCTGCTGATGGCGTTGGCGATGTTGCCGCTCACCTCGCCCGTGCCTTGGAAGAAAATCTGCTGGCGGCGGTTTTCAATCACCTGCTGGTTGAAGGTGTAGCGGTACGAGCTGGCCAGGATGAACTGCGCCTGGTAGGCCTGCTTGAGGAAGGGCTTAGCATTGAGCACCCGGTCAAAGGCCGTGTCGGTCGAAACGGCGTTGTACGACACGTCGACCAGCTTCAATTCCTGCTCAGTGGTGAGCTTGGTTTTCCAGCTGTAACCGTAATTAGCTGAGTAGCTGGTGGTGCTGAAGTAACCCGAGCGCGACACGTAGCGAATGCCCGCCCCGAAGCTGGTGCGCGGCTGGAAGTCGGAGTTGACTAGCCGCGGGTTCAAAAACGGTAGCTGGGGCACGATGAGGCGCGGCACGAGCAGCTGGGCATTAATGCCAAACTCGTTGGAGATGAGGCCCGTGTTGCTGCGGCTTTCGGCCCCGGCGGGCGCGCGGGTCGAGGTTTCGGTCGAGGCCACAGCGTTGATGAGCAGCTGCTCGGCCCCGCGTAGCGCCGAGCGGTTGCGGTACGATACCGTGAGGCCCGGCCCGGTAAAGCCATTGCTCTTGCTCACGAGCTGCAGCTCGGCGCGCACGCTTTTCTTCTTGAGCTGCGTCATCAGAATGTCGGTGTCGAGGCGCGCGCGGCCGGCCGAATCGCCGGCCGCCGAGGGCCGAAACTTGATTTCGACGAAGCGAAACGTGCCCAGGCTCATCAGGCGGCTCAGGGTCTGGTCGCGGCGGCGCAGCCGAAACAGGCTGTCGGGCGTCAAAAACACGGCCCGCGTAACGGCCCGCGCCCGAAACATCGTCTCGTCGGGATAATACAGAAACTTGTGGTAAACAACCGGTTTGCGCCGCACGGTGTCGGTGAGCACGTAGTCGGTATTGAGGCTCACCGTTTTGAGCCAGTAGGGCCGGGTAGCTTTGGCCGGCGCCTCCGCCTTCACTTTGTAAAAAACGTTGACCTTGCCAGTGAGCGTGCTATCGACCTGAAACAGCAGGTAGGTGGGGTTGAAGTAGTAATAGCCCTGATTCTTAAGGGCCTGGTCTATGCGCAGCCGCTCCTGGGTCAGCACGTCGAGGTCGTAGGGGTCGCCCACTTTGAGCAGGGTAGCGGCCTGCGTATTCCGAATAGCCTTGTCAATCAGCGTGTCACGCTCCGGAAAGTGAATTTCCTGCATCGTGTACTGCTGGCCCGGCGTGGCGGTGTAGGTTATCTGGGCGGTTTTTTCCTGTGCCACTACCTCGCTGGCCGTTTGGGCGTGGAAGTAGCCACGGTTTTGCAGGCGGTTGGTCATCAGCTTGCGCACGTTGGCGGGCTGGGCCTGGCTCAGCAGCACGGGTGCCTCGCCCAGCTTGCCCGCCAGAAAGTGGCCCAGCCCTTTGGTTTTGCCTACCCCCAGGTGCCAGAAAAACAGTTTGGGCCGCTGCCCCAAGATGGAAAAGTTGGGCTGCGGGCGCACCGTGCTTTCCAGCTCGGTTTGCAGCGCCGACTGGTTGCGCAGCTTGCCGGGTGCCTTGATAACGACCTTGCTACCAGTGTACAGCTTCTGGCCCTCGGGCACGTAGCGCAGGCCCGTGCACGAGCCCAGCAGCAGCAAGAGAGGAAGCAGGAAGCGGGCGGGCGAAACGCGACGGAGCGACCCGGCCCGGCGCGCGGCGACGGGCCGGCTGCGCAGCGGCTGGTTAGGTAAGGGTAATCTCTTGTATTTTAATACCATAGCAAATTATTCATTCCCAGCACTTAGTTCTTCTTCGTCGTGTCGCGGCGCATGGTGGCGGGTTGCCCGGTGGCGGCCGAGTCGGCCAGCTGCTGGTCGCGGGTTTTTTTCTCCGCTTTGTCTTCCTTGTCCTGCTTGCGGGCTTCGTGCCGCTCATCTTTCGCGCTGCGACTCACCTTGGCAAACAGGTCCTTAAAGTTTTCATAATCGCGTTGAAACACCAGCGAGGCGCCCGTGCGCACAATGGCTCCGTCGATGTCCTCGTAGGCATTCTGGCGGAAGGCACGCAGGCGCAGGCGGCCATCAGCCAGCAGGGTGTATTCCAGGCTCAGGTCGCCGGCAAAGTTGCTCACGTTGCTACCCGCCGTCTGGTTGCCGGTGCCGCCGCTCAGCGGCACGTCGGTGCCCAGGCGCACGGTGAGGCGGTTGTTGAGCAGCTGCCGACGCACGGCCACGTTCAGGTCGGTGCGCGAGCCGTTGGAGCCGGTGCTGTAGTCGGCCTGGTTGGTCACGCCCAGGTCGAGGCCCAGGCCCGACAAGTACTTGCCGGTCAGGCTTTGCAACTGGTCCGTCAGCACCTGGCTCACTGAGCCGCGCAGCTGGCTGGCCACAATGCCTTCGCCCGCCGCCGACTGGAAGGGGTTTTGCTGGATGAAGCGCCCCAGCACCAGCAGCGAAAACACCTGCTTGCTCATCTCGGACGTCATGTTGGGCTGGCGCAGGTTGCCGAGCACGGCCTCGACCTCGCCGCCCACCGCGCTATTGAGCGAAGCCTGGGGTAGGGTAATATCGAAGCCAATGGTGGGCTTACTGAGCTGGTCCGTTACCTTCAGAAGCACGTTGAAGAAGATGCCGTTGCGCGATACCGTTTGGGCCGTGGCATCCAGGGTGCCCTGGGCGGCCAACAGGTCGGCGGGCGCGGCCTTCACCTTATAAATCGCCGTCAGGTTGAGGTCCGCGTTGTACGGGTCGCCGGTCCAGGCAATGGACGAGCCGCGGGCAAGGATGAATTCGCGCGTGACCAGGCCGTAGAGCGAGAGCTTGTACTTGCCCTGGCGCACGTCGAGGCGGCCGTTGAGGGTAATGTTGTTGCTGGGGTCCACGGTGGCCGTTACCGTGCCAGCGGCCCGCACGCGCAGGTTATCGCCGCTCACCGGGTCCACGATGAACGTGAAGGGCGTTTTCTCAGTAACCGTAATCTGGGCCGTAATGTCGTAGCCGATGGCACTGCTGTTGGCCGCCGAGTCGGCCGCGGCCAGCTTCTTAGCCAGCAGCGGATTGAGCTTGACGCTCTTATCCACAAATTGCACGATGCCCTCGCGGGCCACCACGCTGGGGTCAGCGGCGGGGTTTTCCACCGTCAGGTCCGAGCCGTCGGCCACGGTAGCGCGCGTATCAATCTTGATGAGCGAGAGCGGCCCCGTCAGGCGCGTATCGGAGTCCACCACCAGGCGACCGTAGTAGAGCGGGTTGTCTTTCGTGCGCTTGCTCCTCACGGCCAGAAACTTGTTGGTTGTCACGCGCAGGTCAAAGGCGTAGTCGGTCAGGTTTTTGGTCAGCAAATAGCCATTCGCCACCGCTTTGTTACCCGCCGAATCCAGCACCGTAAAGTTATTAAACGCAAGGCCCCGGTCGTCGAACGTAACCGGCTGGCTCACCAGCCGGAATGGCGCGCCAAGCTGCGGCACTACGAAGCTGGCATCGGGCGAGGTGGTGAGGGTGCCGCGCACCTGCGGCGCGCTGGGCGTGCCGGCCAGGGTCAGCCGCCCGGCCAAAAAGCCCGTCGCCTGACTAATCTGCCCGGCCGAAAAGGGCTCGGCCGTTTTCACGTTCAGCCGGGCCACGTCAATCACGAAGTCGAGGGGGGTAGGGCCGCTGGTGAGGTAGTTTCCTTTCACCGTCACGTCGTTGCCGCCCCCGCCGGTGAGGCGGGCCGTCACGGCGTAGCGGTCGGCCGCCGGGTTGCTGGCTTGCAAAGCCAGGTCGCCGATTACCGTCTTGTTATAAAGCAAGTCCTTGATGGTCAGGTCCGACGTGAAGCCAATGCGCTTGGTGCCCACGCCCCGCACCACGGCCTCGCCATTGAGCGTGCCGCCCAGCGTCGAGTCGGGCTGGCCAATGGCCTTGCTCACAATCCCCAGGTCAAATTTCTCGAAGCGGACGGCCAGCGGCGAGGTGTTCAGGGCCGGGTTCTGGCTCTGCACCACCAGCGCCGACGAGCCGTTGGTGAGCCGCAGGTTATTCGCCACCACGGTGCCGTCGGCGTTGTAGCGCACGTAGTTGTCGGTGCCCGCCGTCCAGGTATCGTAGTTGATTATCTGGTCGTTAGCAAAGGCAAACTGGTAGCCATCGCCGCGCCTACCCTGCTCTACCACCGAGAGCGCGCCAGCTAGCGCCAGCCGCTCCTTGCTGGTACTATCGCCCAGGATGGCGGCGCGCACATTCACCTTGTTATCAGCCACATTGCCTACCAGGCTGGGCTGCCGTAGCCGGAAAGTGGTATCGCGCAGCGACTGCTGCGCGGCATGGGCCATGCGCAGCGCATAGTCGAGCTTTTGGGGGTTCGAGCCCACGTTCAGCGTCAGCGAATCGAGCTTGTAGTCCTGGTAGCGAATGAGCGGAATGCTGGTTGTGGCCGTGAGGCGGGCGGCGGCGCGGCTGTAGTCGCCGGCCAGCGTGAAGGGTGAAATGCGCCTCAGCCCCTTTACCAGCTTGGTCAGCAGGCGAGTATTCTTCACTTGCAGCGAATAAGTAAAGTGCCGGTCGGCGCCGGCATTGGTGAAGGGCTTGACGCCCGCCAGCCGGAAGTAGCGGTTGATGTGCTGCTGCAATTCCGTGGCCAGGTCGCCGAGGTGCACGTTGCCGTCGAGCTTCACGTCGGCTACGTTCGAGTTGAAGGTCACGGCCGTGCGGGTCGCGTTTTGCACAATGCGCCCGCGCACCGAATCCAGCGCAATCGGCACGTTATCCTTCACGATAACCAGCTTATTGCCGCTAAACGTGCCGTTAATCGTGTTCAGCCCCGAGCCGGTGATGCTGGCCTGCAAATCACCCTGAATGCGCAGGTCACCGCCGGTGTAAAAGCCCAGCGCCGTCAGGTTCACGCCGCGTAGGTTCAGCGAAGTCACTTGGTACGTCGGGTTTTTGGCGTCGCGCAAGTTCACCACCGCGTTCAGGTCCAGGTCGAGGTTGGGGTCCGAGTGGCTACTGGCCGCAATGGTATACTTGCCCCGGTCGATGCCCACGGCGGTGCTCACGCCGTGGTAGGTGTAGCCGTTGTAGCGGGCGCTCTGTACGTTGGCCGTCAGCTTGCCCACCAAGGTGTTGGGGTCCTGCAAGTTGCCGGTGGCATTGATGCGCCCCGTGCCCGTAATCGGCCCGATGGTCGGGTCTTTCAGCAGCTTGCCTGCATCAAAGTTTTGCACCGCGAATGTGCCCACCAGCGGCTGCTGCCCATTAGCCTGCTTAGCACCCAGCTTGCCGCTAAATGCTACGTTACCATACGTAGAGCGCAGCTTCAGATTGGTGTCAAACGCCAGCGTCGTAGGCCGGCCCCGGAAGGTGCCGCTCAGCGCCAGGGTAGGGGGTAGGCTGATGTTGGGGGGCAGCGTGCCCTTGGGCAGCACGCTCAGCAGGTCGGCGCGGGTGGTGCTAAATTTCTGAATATCCAGGTCCACGTACAGCCGGCCATCCACGTTGGGCAGGCCTACAATGTGCGCCCGGCGCGCCTGCATCGTGGTGTTGCGCAGCCCCACGAAGTCGAAGTTGCGCACCAGCAGGTCGCCCAGCCGGCCGCTCACCAGCCCGCTCAGCAGCACGCTTTGATTAGGGCCAGTCGTGAAAGGAGGGGTAGTGGCTAGGCTCGGTACCAGGTACAGAATATCGCGGAAGCCCAGCCGCGTGTTGCGCAGGTCGCCGCTCAGGCCCAGGTTGGGCAAGTCGTCGGCAATGGCGCCCAGGCTCTTGTATTTGATGGCCAGGCTGCGCTTGAGGCGCGTGTGCGGCGTTATCAAGTCCAGGCTATCCAGCTTGATATCGGTTGAGTCGTACACCACGTTGGCCCGTGCCGACGTGATGGCAAAGCCACTCTGGTCCTTGCCCGCCAGGTTGTCAATCTTCACCGTCGTCAGGTT
Organism: uncultured Rhodanobacter sp.; assembly: GCA_964657755.1. Lineage (GTDB taxonomy): Bacteria > Bacteroidota > Bacteroidia > Cytophagales > Hymenobacteraceae > Hymenobacter. Next base: position 35,330 of record CAZZWL010000017.1, on the reverse strand, counting down.
TGGGGTGAAACTCAACTTGTGCGTATTCAGCACCAAATCCGTGAAGTGCAGGTGGCTGTAGTCGAGCGCTGGGTAGCGGCTTTTCAGCTTGGGGTCATTGAAATTATCGAAGTTCACGGCCACCCCGCTCACGTCCGACTGGCCCAGCGTTACGCGCCATTGCAGAGGGGTAGGGGCGGCTTTCTGGGCGGCCTCATTCACTTTGCGCACGGCCTCGGCCGGGTTAATGACGCGCTGCGCCACCGGCACGTTCTTGTTCTGAGCGTAGGCGAAAGTCGTGTTCTTCAGCGTCAGCTTATCCAGGTCGATGCGCTCTTTGGCCAGGTCGATATTCTTGGCCGTGACGTCGGCCAGGCCGATTTTGGTGTTGATGTACTGCGCCGACGGGTCGTTCTGGTACACAAAACCCACGTCTTCCAGCGTCGCCTTGTTCAGGCCAAACGTCAAAGCGAGCGGCTTGGTCGGCGCCGGGCTGGCCAGCTCGGGCGCGGTTTTGGTCTGGGCCATCCGGATAAAGGTGTGGCGCAACGCCGCGTTATCCACCTTATACACTGAGTGAGTCACGTCCACCTCGTCCATTTTCACCAGCAGGTCGCCGATTTTGGCGCGCAGGTCGGAGCCAGCCACTTGGTCATTCTGCGTGAACAACAGGTTGCTGACGTGCACCTTGCCGATGTCATATTTCAGGCTGGAGCTGGTCGTGTCCACCGGCGCCGTGGGGTCGGTGAAAGCCTTGATAATGAAGTCGTAGTTGTTAACGCTGTCGGGCTCGGTACGGGTCAGGCGCACGCGGCCGTTTTCCAGCTCCACATCCTTGATATTGACCTGGCTGTGCAGCAGCGCGAAAATATCAACGCTCACCCCCAGGTGGCCCACGTTCAGCAGCGTATCGCGCTGCTGGTCGGCCAGGTACACGTCATCGAAGTTGATAGCGTGCCGAAAATCGGTGCGAAAGGTGCCCAGGCGCACCTCCGTTTTGAGCTTGCCGCGCAGGTAACCTTCGGCGCGGCGCGCCACAAAGTCTTGGCCCGCTGGAAATTGCAAAAATACGACGACGCCAATCACCAGCACCAGCACCAGCGCGATTAACCCAAAAATCACGTACAGAAAGCGGCGTAAGTAGACTGGCACGGGCAGAAAAGGCGTGGGTGAAGCCGAGCGGGGCTCGGTAAATAAACAAGGCTAAGTCTTTCCAAACGGGAAACCAGCGGCTGGGGTTGGGCCGCTGCCGCGGCGAAGAAGCCCGTTTGGCTTCAGCCCAACGCGGGGGGGTAGGGGTTTTGATATGCCGCCGCCGCCGCGCAAACCCGCCCCCAGCCGTTACTTTGCCCCATGCAGCCTACTTCTCCCACCGACTACCGCCCCCTTATTCGCCAGGCTTTCGCCGAGATGGAAAAAGTGGTAGTGGGCCAGCGGGCCTTGGTCAGCCGCCTGCTCATTGGCGTGTTTACGGGTGGCCACATCTTGCTCGAAGGCGTGCCGGGCCTGGCCAAAACCCTCACCGTGAGCACCCTGGCGCAGGTGCTGCACCTGCACTTCCAGCGCGTGCAGTTCACGCCCGACCTGCTGCCCTCCGACCTCGTGGGCACCATGATTTACAACCAAAACCAGTCGGTATTCGAGGTCAAGAAAGGCCCCATCTTTGCCAACCTCGTGCTGGCCGACGAAATCAACCGCTCGCCCGCCAAAGTGCAGAGTGCCCTGCTCGAAGCCATGCAGGAAAACCAGGTTACCATCGGCGAAACCACGTATTTCCTCGACCGGCCTTTTCTGGTGCTAGCCACTCAAAACCCAGTGGAGCAAGAAGGTACCTACCCCCTGCCGGAGGCGCAGGTCGACCGCTTCATGCTGAAAGTGCACGTCGACTACCTCAAAAAAGCCGATGAGCTGGAAGTGATGCGCCGCATGGCCAACCTGGGCTTTCGGGGCGACGTGCGGCCAGTACTGACCAAGGAAGATATTTTCGGCATTCGCGACCAGATAAACCAGGTCCAGATTTCGGATACGCTGGAAAAATACCTCATCGAGCTGGTGTTTGCCACCCGCCGCCCGGCCGACTACGACCTGCCCGAGTTCGCGCAGGCCGTGCAGTTTGGGGCCAGCCCGCGCGCCAGCATCGCGCTGCACCGCGCCGCCCGCGCCGTGGCCTACCTCGATGGCCGCGACTACGTGCTGCCCGAAGACATCAAAGACGTGGCCGAAGACGTGCTCAACCACCGCATCCTGATGACCTACGAGGCCGAGGCCGATGGCATCCGCACCCACGACCTGATTGAGGCGATTCTGCGCAAGGTGCCCATCTCGTAGGGTAACAACTTATTCGGACTTGCGGTCGAGCCGGGAAAAAAACTTTAGTCCCATCAGCACCGGGCTCACGACAAGCAGCAGCAAGCCCACCAAGCGTAGTAAGCTAAAAGTATTGACGAGCGTAGGGTTACCCAGGCTCTCCATTTCCCCTATAGCAGCGCCCAGCTGCAGCACCAAGCCCGCTACGAAAGTCAGGAAAAGCTTTACAAAGGAGGGTAGCTATTTCATAGCTGGTAGATGAGGAGAAGTGAGAAGGGCACTAAGTAGTGCGCAATAGTAAGTTGCAGGCCCATCCTCTTCAAGAAAGTGAGCGGGCACTTGGCTCAGCTTTTCAAAAGCTCAACCTTCTGACATGAAGCTACGTTAAAGTCAACGCGGATTCCCGCAAGGGCTGGTTTGTTGTACCGCTCTTTCTTTTTCCACTGCTAATTCTCATTCCTATGCAAAAGCTGCTCATACTCGCCGCCACGCTGACTGCCGGTGCTTTCTCGGCTAATGCCCAGACTGGCACGACTACGACGACGACTCGTCAGACCACCACGCCGACTACGACTACTACCACGACGGACCCTATGCAGACTACCCCGTCTTCGACTACGGTAGAGTCGACCACGACGACGGCCAACCCAAACAACGCCAACACGATGACGGTACCGGCTAATGCCAAAGTAAAGTCGAACCGCAAAAAGACTAAAATCAAGTAATCGCTTGCGTTAGTTTGTAAAAAGCCCAGCTGCAAGTACTTGCAGCTGGGCTTTAGTATTTTCAGGCATACGGGGACTACTACGCCACCTGCTCTAAAATGCTGCGCATGTGCCCGGCGAGCACTACCCGGTTAAACTCGGCCCGTGCCAATGCGCGTCCCCGCTCGCCGGCGGCGGCAGTGCCAACCGGGTCGGCCAGCACCGCCCGCAGCCGGGCTGCCAGCGCGGGTGCATCGCCGGCCGGCACGTACCAGCCGCAGCCGTGTTGCTCCAGTAGGGTTTTCGTCCAGCCCGCATTGGTTACCACTACCGGCGTGCCCACGGCCAGCGCGTCGTAGAGCTTGGCCGGCGAGTTGGTATCGAGCACCGGCAGGCCCAGAAACGAGACTACCGCCACGTCGGCCAGCGCAAACCAGCTGAATACGGCGTGGCGCGGCTGCGCGCCCACCAGCCGAATGCGCCCCGGCCAGCGCGCCGCCGCCGCCGCCACCAGCGGCGCAAAGTAGCCGTGGCCCAGA